>JAUVPY010000019.1 GCA_030598425.1 Anaerolineae bacterium | reverse complement strand
CGACGGCCAGGCGGTGGCCGACGCTCTGGGGAGAATGACGCGGGGACTGGTCGCCGGAGGTCACGTAGGAGGGCTGGTCCTCACCGGTGGGGATACTGCGAGTGCCGCGTGCGCCGCGCTGGGTGGGTCAGCTCTCTGGCTGCGCGGCGAAACCCAGCCTGGTATCGCCTGGGGCGTCCTGCTGGGCGGCGTTCTCCCCGGCCTGCCGGTCGTTACCAAGGCGGGTGGCTTTGGCGCGGACGAGGCGCTGGCGGTGGCAATTGGGAGATTGGAAGGTTGGAAGGCTGGATGATTGGACGAAGCACTTCCCCGAGGAGGTAGCATGACAAACGAACGCCCGGTATTGGCGGTTACGATGGGCGATCCGGCCGGCGTGGGCCCAGAGGTGATCGTCAAGGCGCTGGAATGCTCCGAGGTATGGGACATCTGCCGGCCGGTGGTAGTGGGTGATGCCCGCTGGTTGGAAGAAGCAAGGCGCATCGTGGGAACGCAGCGCCCGGTGCGCGCCTTGGACGCAATCAGCCAGGCGGGGAGCGGCGAGTCCGTGGACGTGCTGGACCTGGCCAACGTGAACGCCGGTCGCCTGGAGAGAGGCCGGGTCAGCCCCGAGGCGGGACAGGCCGCCTACGAGTATATCCATCGCGCGGTGCGTCTGGCGCTGGAAGGGGAGGCGGCGGGGGTGGTGACGGCGCCCATCAACAAGGAGGCGCTCCACGCCGCCGGCGTGCCCTACGCCGGGCACACCGAGATGCTGGCCGCTCTGTGCGCCGCCAAGGACGTGGCCATGCTGCTGGTCTCCGGCAAGTTGTGGGTCAGCCACGTCAGCACCCACGTATCGCTGCGCCAGGCCGTGGAGCGGGTGAACGTGGAACGCATCATCCGGGTCATCGGCCTGACCCACGAGGCACTGAGACGCATGGGGTTGGGGACGCCCCGCATCGCGCTGGCCGGGCTCAATCCCCACGCCGGCGAAGGGGGGCTGTTCGGAAACGAGGAGGCCGACATCATCAGCCCGGCGGCCGAGGCGGCGCGGGCGGAGGGAATGGACGTCACGGGCCCGTACCCACCCGACAGCATCTTCCTGCGCGCCAGCCAGGGCGAGTTCGACGCGGTGATTGCTATGTACCACGATCAGGGACACATCCCCATCAAGCTGCTGGGTTTCTACGAGGGCGTGAACGTGACCCTGGGACTGCCTATCGTGCGCACCTCGGTCGATCACGGCACCGCCTTCGACATCGTGGGCACCGGACGTGCCGACGAGCGCAGCCTGGTGGCGGCATTGCGGCTGGCGGCGCAGATGGGAGGGGATGGATAATTGGAAGGTTGGAAGATTGGAAGGTCACGCTGCAAACGTGACTGGTGTCTGGTGATAATAGGAGAGGCAACTGGCAATGCAATTCATTAAAAACATCTTTTGGAACGGCGACGAACACCGCGTGCGGGCGCTGTGGCGGCTGATCGGGCAGCTGTTAATACTGCTCGCGATCGCGCTGCCGACGCAGATCGGGCTGGGTGCGGTGGCGTTGATGATTCGCACGGCCCAAGGTGGAATCACGGCCAGCCCAATGACGCTTTTGGAATCACCGCTGGTGATTGCGTTAGCGACGTTAGCGATATTGGCGGCAATCCTGGCCAGCGTGTGGTTGGCAGGGCGGCTTCTCGATCGGCGACTTTTCGCCGATTTCGGCTTTCACGTGAACCAAAACTGGTGGAGGGATTTTGGCTTTGGGCTGTTTCTGGGCGCCATCCTGATGCTCCTCATCTTTCTGATCGAACTCGGCGCCGGTTGGCTGAGCGTCACCGGGACATTCACGACCCGTGCCCCGAACGCGCCCTTCTTCCTGGCCATTCTGCTACCGCTCATCACCTTCGTGGCGGTGGGTATATACGAAGAGCTGCTCAGCCGGGGTTACCACCTTCGCAATATGGCCGAAGGCTTTAATTGGAACGTCATCGGGCCGCGCTGGGCGATCGTGATTGCGACCCTGCTCTCCTCAGCGCTGTTTGGCCTGGCGCACCTAGCCAACCCAAACGCCAGCTTCATCAGCAGCTTCAACATCTTCGTTGCCGGGGCCATCTTGCTGGCCGTGGGCTACCTGCTGACCGGCGAGCTGGCGATACCCATTGGTGTACACATCACCTGGAACTTCTTCCAGGGGAATGTGTTCGGCTTCCCGGTCAGCGGTGCGGACTTCGGTTCGGCGACGTTCATCAGCATCCAGCAGGGTGGCCCGGATGTGTGGACCGGCGGCGCGTTTGGCCCCGAGGCCGGCCTGTTGGGGCTGGGAGGGATCTTGCTGGGTGGCGTATTGACCGCCCTCTGGGTTCGCTGGCGCTATGGGCGGGTTGGACTATACACCAAGTTAGCAGAGTATGAATAGAGTTGGAAGATTGGAAGGCTGGATGGCTGGAGAACAGGCGAACTCGTGGATCGGCACAGCCCCCAAGTTCCTGGGGTACCGATTTACCATTCTTCCAGTCTTCCAGTCTTCCAGTCTTCCAATCTTCCATCCTTCCAGCCATCCAACCGTCCAATTGGAACACGAGTATCACGCTTGACATCCAACATCGAAGAACTCGCGGAGGAATGGAATGAGTCTTGTGAAACGGCTGGACGACGCCCGCAAAGCATACGCCAGACGCGACGAAAAGGCCTCGGCGGCCGCCCACGACCCCGATCAAATCGCCTTAGCGTTCCATGGTGAGGAACACGGCGGCGCGGGCTCCCAATACATCGGCGACTTCGTCTATGGTGGCCTGGATGGCATCATCACCACCTTCGCCGTGGTCAGCGGCGTCGCCGGGGCCAACCTGGGAACCGGCGTCATCCTCATCCTGGGCACAGCCAATCTGCTGGCCGATGGCTTCTCTATGGCTACGGGGGCCTATCTGTCCACCAGGGCCGAGCAGGAGTACTACGACAAGGAGCGCCAGCGCGAAACGTGGGAGGTCGAGCACTTTCCAGAGGGAGAACGAGCGGAGCTGTACGAACTCTACCGGCGGAATGGTTACTCGGAAGAGGAAGCCGAGCAGATGTTGTCGATCCTGACCCGCGACAAAGAGCGCTGGGTGGACGCTATGATGATCGACGAGTTGGGCCTCATGAAGGACGAGGGCAACCCGCTGTTCAACGGGCTGGCCACCCTGATCGCCTTCATCGTGGCCGGTACGGTGCCCTTGCTGGTCTACCTGGTCGGCCTGGTGGTCCCCATCCCGCCGGGGATGGCCTTCCCCATCTCAGTGTGGCCCTCTCGGGGCTGGCGCTGTTCGGACTGGGGGCGGCCAAAGTCCTGGTCACGCACCAGAATCCATTGAAGAGTGGCCTGGAGATGCTGTTGGTCGGTGGGCTGGCAGCGGTCGTGGCCTACGCGGTCGGCGCACTGCTCAAAGGTCTGGGAACGTGACGGCGCTGAGCTTGATCTGGCGCAATGACCGGCCGGATGACGTGTTCCGCGTGGAGCGGAGCGTTGGGTTGGCACATGCGTAATCTGCGCGACCTTTTCCTCTTGCGACCCGACGTGGTCTTTCTCAACCACGGCTCGTTTGGCGCCTGTCCGCGGCCGGTCTTCGAGGCCTACCAGGCCTGGCAATTGGAACTGGAACGCCAGCCGGTGGCGTTTCTGGGGCGACGCTTCGCAGGCTTGATGCGGGAGGCGCGCGAGGCGCTGGCCGGCTACCTGGGCGCCGACGCCGATGACCTGGTTTACGTGCCTAATGCGACGACCGGCCTTAACCTGGTCGCCCGCTCACTCCCCCTGGAACCCGGCGACGAGGTCCTGACGACCGACCACGAGTACGGCGCGCTGGACCGCACCTGGCGCTTTATCTGCGCCAAGCGCGGCGCACGCTACGTCCGCCAGGCGCTGCCAATCCCGGTCACGTCCACCCAGCAGGTAACCGAGGCCGTCTGGTCGGGTGTGACGGATCGCACACAGGTGCTCTTCTTCAGCCACATCACCTCCCCCACGGCGTTCATCACCCCCACCGCGGAGCTAGTGCGCCGCGCCCGCGCGGCGGGCATCATCACGGTGATGGATGGTGCCCACGCGCCGGGGCAAGTGCCTCTGGATCTGAACGAACTGGGTGCCGATTTCTACGTCGGCAACTGCCACAAGTGGATGATGGCCCCCAAGGGCGCGGCGTTTCTGCACGCCCGGCCGGATAGGCAGCCGCTGTTGGAGCCGCTGGTGGTGAGCTGGGGCTGGCAGAGCGAGACGCCCGGGCCATCACGCTTCATCGATGAGCTGGAGTACCAGGGCACGCGCGACATCGCCGCCTGCCTGACCGTCCCGGCCGCCATAGCATTCATGGAAGCGCACGACTGGCCTGCCGTGGGGCGCGGTTGTCACGAGTTGATCCGCCACGCGCGTCGGGCGATTACCGAGTTGACGGGACTGGCGCCCGTCGCCCCCGACACACCGACCTGGTATGCGCAGATGGCCGCCTTCCCTTTGCCGGCTTGCGACGGCGAGACGCTTCAGCGCAGGCTCCACGACGAGTTCGCCGTGGAGATACCCATCATCACCTGGAACGGGGAGAACCTGGTGCGCATCTCGGTGCAGGGCTACAACACCCGGGCCGACGTGGATGCGCTGGTCGAGACGCTGGCTCTGCTGCTCCCGGAGGTAGCAAAATTAATTGAAGGCAGCCAAACATGGCAAAAAACAAATCCTCACCACGATATTTGACTTCATCCTCGGTTACGATTATTATACGTGTAATACACGTGTTAAGCTCAGGAGGGGTGCTGTGCAGAAAAAGCTTACGATTACGATTGACGAACAGGTCTATGAGGGTCTATACCGAGTGATCGGGCCCCGCCGGATCAGCCGCTTTATTGAGGAGCTGGTGCGTCCCCACGTCCTATATCCCGATCTGGAGACTGCTTATGAGCAGATGGCCATAGACGCAGAACGTGAAGCAGCCGCACTGGAATGGGCGGAAGCCACCGTGGGAGACATCGGCGATGAAACGTGGTGAGGTGTGGTGGGTCAACTTCGAACCGGCTGTGGGGGGCGAAATCAGAAAGCGCCGGCCTGCGGTCATTGTAAGCAATGACGCTGCCAACAAACACCTCAACCGCGTGCAAGTGGTTCCCATGACGTCTCAAGTTGGGCGCGTATATCCCAGCGAGGCTCTGGTGACATTGAAAGGCAGACGGGGCAAAGCCATGGCCGATCAGCTCACCACGGCTAGCAAAACGCGGCTGACCAATCGCGCAGGTAATCTGAGTAATGCCGAGATGCAACAGGTAGAACGTGCGATCAAGGTGCAGCTGAATCTGTTATAATCCGCGTTCTCGTTGACCTCCCATTTGGGTGCTACGGAAGAGGGTTCAGGACACCATCTTCCCGAACGCTGTGGCTTTGGGGAAGATAGGGAACGTGCGTGCCACTGGAAGAAAGGAGATTGGCTATGTCAAACGGAACCACGGCGGATGGCTTTAACTTCCCGTGCGGGCCGCCGGATGGGGCGGGCTACTACGTGGCTGCCGGGCTGGCCGAACAGGCCTACTATGACCGTTTCAACGCCTGGCACACAGGTGAAGATTGGAACGGGCTCGGGGGCGGCGACAGCGACCTGGGCGATCCGGTACACGCCACTGCCAACGGCCAGGTGATCGCCTCCGACTACTACACGCCTTCGTGGGGCAACATCGTCCTCGTCCAGCACCAAATGCCCGACGGCGACAACGTTTGGTCGCAATATGCCCATCTGCGGGAGCGAAAGGTGGCCGTGGGCGATAACGTGGCGCGCGGCCAGCGCCTCGGAACGCTCGGCAAGGGCCACGGGAGCTATCCAGCCCACCTGCACTTCGAGATCAGGCGCCGCCAACTGGAGCCCGACACCTGGGGACTGAGCCGCGCCCAGGTGCTGGCCTGGTACGCCCACCCCACCGAGTTCATCAAGACCCACCGTCCGGGGATGGTCCGTGTCCAGGTCACCGTCGAGGAAGACGACGAGGAATGCACCCGCTCCGAGTCGAAGTATTGGTACGAGTCCACCACCGGGCAGGGCGGCCATTCCTACTGGACCTACACCATGGCCACCAAAGAGGATTGCTGTGCCGAATGGCGGCCGGAGCTACCCGCGACCGGGCTGTATGAGGTCAGGGCCTTCATCCCCTCCGTGTACGCCACCTCCCGGCAGGCCCGCTACCAAATCACCCACCGGCGGGGCACCGATGTCGCCATCGTCGACCAGTCCCGTTACTTCGATCAATGGGCCTCTCTGGGCCGCTACGCCTTCTCCATCTCGCCCACCATGCCGTCCGTCGTCCGACTCTCGGACCAGACCGGCGAGCCCTTCACCCGTCACAAGGCGGGTCGAAAACAAATCGCTTTTGATGCGGTGCGGTTTGTGCGGGTCAAGGGGGTGCGAGACGAAGATGTTTGACACCTACACGTGTGTAGGTGTATAATAGGGTGGAGGTGAACTGTGAGTACCTTATACCGAGCGCAGATTCTGTTAGAGCCAGAACAGCACCAGGCTTTGACCGAGATTGCACAACGTGAGGGGCGAAGTATATCCGATCTGGTGCGGGAGATCGTAGGGCGGCACCTAGCCGAGCGGGACCGAGAGGTCCGGCTGCAGCGTGAACTCCAGGCTATTGAAGAGTTAACGCACATTCGTAAGCAAATTCAAGAGCAGCACGGAATATACCACGTCGATCTGGTGGCTGAGGTAAGAGAAGAACGAGATCGGGACATGGAACGAGTGTGGGGAGATGAGGAGTGAACATTATCATCGATGCCAACCTCGTCGCGGCGACAGTCCTGCCCTTGCCTTACTCCGACCAGGCGACGCAGAAGATCACCACGTGGAAGCACACTGGGGCCGAATTGCTGGCCCCTCTACTCCTCGAATACGAAGTAGTAGCCGCTTTGCGCAGAGCGGTCGTTGCTGGTTTGATGACCACCGATTTTGCAGTCAAAGCGCTAGGCCAGATTTCAGCTCTGAACATCCAATGCACTCCGCCTACCCCCGAGCTACATAGACAAGCACTACGCTGGGCTGATCGCCTTGGACACTCAAAGGCGTATGACGCACAGTATGTGGCTCTGGCTGAGCAACAACAAGCCGAACTCTGGACAGCCGACAGACGACTGGCAAATGGCACACGTCAGGTAGGTGTCACCTGGGTGCATCTGATCGGGGAATAGCACTGAATGAGCCGATAACCTATCGTCACCAGATCTGCACTGGAGGACGGAGATGCTCGACAAGCTCAGAGACAGGAAACCCTGCTAGCTAGAAACGCGAATATCCAAAGGCCTGAATGTTTGGAGCGTTGCAGCGCTTTGTCCAACGGACTGCATCAACACGAGCCGGAGCGTGGCTCTTCGCCCGTACCGCTCACCGCCTCGACCTCCCCCTGATCCGCCTCTCAAAGGGCCGCTACTCACTGACGGGCATCCTGGCCGGCCTGCCGGTGGTCACGTTAACGGCAGTTGGCGCCAGGAGTGGGAGACCGCGCACCCTCCCTCTGGTCGGCATCCCGGATGGGGAGAAAGTGGTGTTGATCGCGTCCAACTTTGGTCGCCCTCACCATCCCGCCTGGTATCACAATCTGCGGGCCAACCCGGAGGCCAGGCTGACCGGCCACGGGCGGGCCGGAACCTACATGGCCCGCGAGGCGGCAGGCGCCGAACGGGAGAGGTATTGGGGACAGGCTATTGACCTCTACCCCGGTTACACCGCCTATCAGGCGCGCGCGGAGGGAGGGGCGATTCCGGTTATGGTGTTGACACCCAAGGATGGTGAGGGCGCTAGAACGAATTTAGAGTAAAGCGAACAATTCATGCTATAATAGCCCGCAGGGCTTGGTTCTTTCAACGCCGGGCGTCAGCCCAGCGCATTCACTCCACAGGAGGAGCCTATGACCGAAACCATCCTGTTAGGCCAAGGAAACCAAATCCTGGAGATCCCTCGCGCCGAATGGGAAGGGCATCTAGCGGACGTGCCGGGGCATATGCAGACCCGGCTGAGCTTTATGTCCCCGGCCCATCACGCGGTCCGCTATTTCGCGGTCCGGGAACTGCCACGGCGCGGGGAGCCGCTGCCGCCGGAGCTCATCGCCGAGGGACTGGATATGCCCCTGGATCTGACTCAGGCGGTTCTGGAGGACCTGGAGAAGAAACTCTTCTTCCTGGTTCGGGACGAAAGGGGCGCCGTGGCCTGGGCTTACCCGGTCACCGCGGAGCGCACTCCGCACCGGCTGACCTCTAGCACCGGCGAGCGGCTTTACGCCGCCTGAGCGGAGGACGTGATAGCGACCCCCTTCGTGCAAGGGGGCTTACGGAAAGAGCCACTGTCCTTCGAGATCGAGACGGAATGCGCCCACTGCAGCCAGTCGCTGCACTTGACGATCGACAGCGACCTGCGCTACCAGGTGTCTGAAGCAGACGAGGGTGCCGAGCCGCTGGTTTTTCAGCCGCTCATCGACTGGGCGACTTTCACCGAACCGAACATCATCGATGCCTTCTGACGCAACTCCGTCTTCTTCTGGTCAGAAGAACACGCAAAGGACTACAGGGCTGAGGCCGATCAACCCAATGGCATCTACCTGACCCTGGAGCAGAACGTGTTTGTCACGCCCATCGTTCAGGGCGGGCTGTTCGGCTTCGACCCGGCGCCGGTGCCCGCCCGCCCCCGCGACGAAGCCGGGATCAAGGCCACGCTGGCCGTGTGCGAGTTGCCGGTCGAGGACCTCACCCCCGCCGCCTTACAACACTTCTGGGTGATGCGCGACGGGCCCAAGCTGGCCGGGGTGGTTGGGCTGGAGGTGTTGGGGACGTCGGGCTGCTGCGCTCCCTGGCCGTCCCTGAAGCGTGCCGGGGGCGCGGGATCGGCGCGCAGTTGACCGATAAGGCCGAGGACTACACCCGCGCCCAAGGCGTCCAGGCCCTCTACCTGCTGACCACCACCGTCCCCGATTTCTTCGCCAAGCGAGGCTATCAGCGCATCGATCGCGACGCGGCTCCAGCGCCGCTCCAAGACACGGCCGAGTTCAAAAACCTATGTCCTGACAGCGCGGTGTGTATGGTGAAGGATATTTGATGGCAGGTTAGATGGTTGGTAGATTGGAGATTGGAGATTAGAGATTGGGAGTTTGGCGAGTAGGGATATTTGCTGATTTGCCGATTTGCTGATTTGTAGATTTGCCGATTTGCTGATTTGAGGACACGCCCTATGGATGAGAGAGACTTTGCTCCGGCCCCCTACCCACCACCCACCTCGAGGGTGCCGGTTAGCATCAGCCCCGTCTTCTCGCTGATCCTGTTGATCACCGTTGCGGCAGGCTACGGCATCTACAGCCTGGCCCTGGACAACACGTTGACCAGCGTATTGCTGATAGTCTTTGTGGTTGGCGGGTGGGTTGTCTCCCTGTGCCTGCACGAATTCGGCCACGCGCTGGTTGCCTACGTGGGCGGCGACCACGGGGTGGTGGGCAAGGGATACCTGACGCTCAACCCCTTCAAATACACCCACGGGCTGCTGAGCATCGTGTTTCCCCTGATATTCCTGGCCATGGGCGGCATCGGCCTGCCGGGCGGCGCGGTGTACATCAATCCCGGCGCCATCAGGAGCAAGCACTTGCGCAGCCTCACCTCAGCCGCCGGCCCCTTCGCCACGACCATATGCGCCATTGTGCTGCTGATGCCCTTTATGACCGGGGTCTTTGAGATCCAGCAGATGGACCACCTGGCCTTCTGGGCCGGGTTGGCGTTGCTCGCCTTTCTACAGATCACAGCGCTGTTCTTTAACCTGCTCCCCATCCCCGGCCTGGATGGATTTGGCATCCTCTCGCCTTACCTACCCGAGGATCTGGTAAAGGCCGTTCGCGGCCTTGGTATGCTCACCTATTTTATCATCTTTTTCCTCTTCTTCGGTGGCACCCCCGTCAGTCGCGCGTTCTGGACAGGCATCTTCCTGGTCGTCAGGCTGGTCAACCTCGATTTTTCCCTGATCGATCTGGGCCTGAGGCAGTTTCAGTTTTGGGCAAATTAAGGCTGGTAGAATGGGCGTCGACCTGGAGACCTTTGAGGCCGAGTGGGCGGCTTGGTTGAGCGAGGGCAACGGATAGAGAATGGATAAGCGGATGGGTTGTGCCCGATCCATAGACGCAAACCGGTTGACTATCCTTTCCGAGTGAGGTTCGAGTGAGTCATAACATCCGATTTAACGACAAGTGGGCTAACCGTTTGGTCATCAATATCATACTTACGGTGGCGGTGCTGATCTCCCTGGCTGGTTGTGTTTATCCGACGGCAGATGGGGCTGGGACCCCGGCGGAGCCGGCCGTCCATCTTGGCGAGGCGGGAGACCACCTCGAACGTGGACGCGCCCTTATCGCCCAGGGACAACTGGAGCGCGCCATCGCCGAATTCGATCGGGCCATCGAACTGGACCCCGGCGACGTCGAGGTCTACGCCACGCGCGGCTTCGCCTACATAGCGCTCGGCCAAATTGAACAGGGGATCGCCGATTACGACACAGCCATCGAGCTGGAATCGGAAAACCCCATCCTTTACAACGATCGCGGGTTTGCCTACGCTGAGCTGGGAAAGTATGAGCGAGCCGTTGCTGACTACGACAAAGCCATAGAACTGGATCCCGATTACGACAACGTCGATTATGCCTACAATAACCGTGGCTTCGCCTACGGTAGCCTGGGGAAGTACGAGCAGGCATTTAGCGACTTCGAGCGGGCCATCGCACTCAACCCGGACAACGCGTGGGTGTATTACAACCGCGCCCTGATACACATCGACATGGGCCAGAGCACCAACGCGATTCCTGACCTGGAGCTATCGCTCCAATTAGAGAATCCGCCGCTGGACCCCAAGCGACGGGCCAAGGCGGAGGAGCTATTGGAGCAGCTCCAGACTTGGAGTTCTGAGGCGTAAAATCAGCGAGTGAGCCAAGTGGTGTACGGAGAAGAGGATGATTGACACACGCTGTGGATTGTGATAAGATGCCAGAAGTCGCCGAGTGAATTCGGCGGCCGGTATCAAGACAGGACGCCGCCCAAACATCGGGGTGGCGTCATTACTAAGGTGAAGCATCCCGTGTAGTCCGGGTCGGTCCAAGAAACCACATCAGTCCCAGGAGGTCAAGCAATGGAAGTCACCACCAGCCAATTGAAGCGCTGCGATCTCGTCAAAGCAACCGGTCGTATCGATAGCAATACCGCGCCGCAGTTGGCCGATACTTTTAAGGCCATCAACGACGCCGGCCGATTCAAAATCGTGTTTGATATGAGCGGGGTGGAATTCATCTCCAGCGCGGGCTTGCGGGCGATGATTGACACACAGAAAACGTGCAAGCGGTGGAACCGCGGGCAGATGGTCCTGGCCGGCGTTTCTCCGCGCATCCACGATGCCATGGAGTTGGTGGGCTTTATACCCCTCTTTGTGTTCTTCGACGACGCCGCAGAGGCCGTCGGCACCTTTTAGGGACGAATTCATCAACAAATCAGCAAATGGGTGTTGAGTCTCATAAAGTCGTACCGGTCAAGGCGGTGCATAGCATCATCTCCCGCCAGGTAGATGGGGAGAAAGGTAACGCCAGTTGGTAGGCAGGCAGGGCCACCAAAGGCCCCAGTTCGCCCATCAGATCAGATTCGGTGAGCCCTCGGGCAGGGAGCCGTATCTCTTGACGACCATCCTCGGAGAGGCAATTCAACTTGCAAGACTGGGGATCAAAGGTAATCTCCAACGTCTGGTCGCCAAGGTTATTGCCAACTCCGTAGCGATGAGCTCCCAGGGAGAATTGTCCTGGCGAACTCGTCCGGCGAAACCAACGCCCCTGAGCCAGGTAGGCGTATACCCGCTGCATATCCAGCGAGGCTTTCTCCCATTCTGGGCGATAGGGCCGTCCTGAATGTTGCGCTTCGGGATAGGCCTGCAACGGAGGCTGACCGCCCAGGGAACGGGAGGGAAAGCGCTGGTTGAGAAAGTCCAGGCGGTCTGATAGGTGATGCTGAAGTGCCAGACCATCCGCAAATACCTGACCGGTGACAGCCTGGTGGGTCACGGTTTGATGGCTACGTTCTATCACGCTATGTTCCTGGGGAGGTGGCTTCTCAATGAAGCGCACCTCAATGCCCAGAGCGATCAGCCACAGGTGCAAAGTAGTTGGATACGGTGAGGCACACGTGTTGTCAATGAAAACACTATCCCGGTCGAGACTGATCCGCTCGGGCAGGCCATAGCGCATGAAAGCCCGGCGCAGGACGAGCTGATAGTCGAGGGTGCTCGGATGGGAGCTGTTCAAACACGGAAAGCTATCCACTTTCAGGCGGCTGAAGAGATCACTAATGTTGATGATGGAAACACACCCCAGAGGAGGGAGCCGGATTACGCCTTTGGCATCCATTTCCCATTCCTCGTGAGCCCGCTGGGGCGTTCTGGCCCGCGGCTGAGGGAGTTGACTGTGGCGTTCATACTTTCGAGTAAACTCTTTCTCGTTCAAGTAGGCGGCCACCCGCGACCGACTGGGCAACTTCAAGTGCTTAAAATGTTCGTCTTCTCCCAGTTCGGTGAGAATCGTCAAGGGACCCCAGCCGGGGTTAGCTTCGCGCATCTCATAAACCGCATCACGAAGTTCCAGCGGAAACTGTCCCAGCGCGCCCGTGGCGGGCCTTCCCATCCGGGAACCCAGGCCGCTTCGTCCGTCCCGTTGGTATTTGCGGCGCCATTTACGCACCGTCCAAACCGAGATTCCCATGGCTGTAGCGATCTCTGAGTCCGTTTGACCAGCTTCCCAGCGTTCACCAATTTCAATGCGCTCTTTAAGTGTTGTTCTTCGTCCTCGTTGGGCCATAGCTGCTCTCCTTGCCAGGAAATCATCTTCGTGGACAAGGATAACAGACAGATACCGCTGGTCAACAAGGGCGGTACGACTTTTCGAGACTTTTGTTAAAGTGCAACCGGTACGACTTTACGGGATTCAACACCGGTAAGGTAACTACTCAGGTGCAACGCACTTTCAGCCCGCTTTGAAGCCGGATCCATTCAAGTAGGCCGCTATAATCGTG
>JAUVPY010000394.1 GCA_030598425.1 Anaerolineae bacterium | reverse complement strand
GGAACATCTCAGCCCTCGATGCGTTGCATCTTGCCTGTGCTGAGAGCGGAGGCGCTGACGTCTTTCTGACGACCGACGACCAGCTATTGCGCAAGGTGGCCGCTTATGCCGATCAGTTGCGTATTCGAGTGGAGAATCCTTTGACCTGGCTACGGGAGGAGAGTTAGAATGGATGCGACGACAATGAGCCTGGAAGAGATACGGCTGACGGGATTGAAGGCGCTGTCCCGAGAATTAGGTCCGGTCGGCATGGTACGATTCTTGCAGCAGTTTGAAACAGGGTATGGCGATTACACAGCCGAGCGGCATACCTGGCTGAAAGAACGGAGCGTTTCTGAGATAGTCGAGGATATCGAGCAGGAGCGCGGAGCCAGCGACAATCCAGCTTGACACGACGGGACAAAAAGTAGAGTGGGCAACCGATAGGTAAGAAAGATAATTATGACCGAAGAAAAACCTGGCCCCATTCATCCTGGCGAAGTGCTGTTGGAAGAATTCCTGAAGCCGATGGGCTTGAGTCAGAATAGGTTGGCGTTGAGCATTGGCGTTCCTTCGCGCCGGATCAATGAAATCGTGTTGGGCAAACGCCGTATTACGGCCGATACGGCGCTGCGGTTGGCCCGGTTTTTTGATATGTCGCCTCAGTTTTGGCTGGGGTTGCAAATGGATTATGATCTTGACGTCACGCAGGACGCTCTAGCAGAGCGCTTGGAGCAAGAAGTCAGGCCCTACGCGTAACTGACTGGGACGTGTGTTGGAGCTATAAGGAATCAATGTGAAGGGAGATAGCATGGGCAAAGCGTGGCTGAAGCGGGTAGAAATCCGCAATTACAAGAATATCGCGGCGGCAGTGGTCGACCTACAGCCGCTGACACTGTTGGTGGGGCCAAACGGGGCCGGCAAAAGCAACTTTGTGGATGCTCTCTCCTTCGCGGCTGACAGTCTCAACCACTCCGTTCAAAAGGCTCTTTCCAGGCGCGGTGGCTTGGCTGCTGTCCGCCCTAAATCGGGACGCGGGGTGGAGAGTGATCCGACTGCTCTCCACTTTGAGATAGTCCTGGCCGATGGTGGTCGAGCGGAGTATGTGGTTGAAATCTCGGCGTCTGCCGCCGGCTTCAAGATTGCCCGCGAGCGATGTGTCGTTGGAATTGATACTGGCCCTCATCACGAATTTGAGGTACAGGATGGTGAATTCACGCAAGCGGTGCCTGGTATCCGACCGCGTATCGAGCCGGATCGTCTGGCCTTGACCGTGTTATCTGCTGCCGAGGAATTCCGGCCCGTCTACGATTTCTTAAGCGGCATTCGTCACTATAACCCCCAGCCCCAGCAACTGTATGAACCAGGGGCCTCCGAGCTGGGCGATGGAGATGTGCTCCTTCCTGATTTGCGCAACGCCGCTATGGTTCTCCGACGCATCAGCGAAGACAGAGATAGTCAACACCTCTTCGAGCGTATTTGCCGGCTGTTGGGCCTCATTGTACCTGGCATCACCCGCGTGCAATCCAAACTGAAAGGAGGACGGGAGACGCTGGAGTTCCTTCAGAAAGCTGGAGAAGACCGAGAATTGCGCTTCGAGGCGCATGCCATGTCGGATGGAACTCTGCGTGTGTTGGGCATTTTGCTGGCCCTCTACCAACCCCGGGCCGCTTCAGTGGTGATCATCGAAGAGCCCGAGGCCACCATTCACCCGGCCGCCCTTGAGGTTCTGATCGATGTCCTGATCGATGGTACGGCACGCTCCCAAATCCTGGTTACCACTCACAGCCCGGACGTATTGGACAGCAAGAAACTACGGGATGATCAGGTCCTTACTGTGGAGTCGATACAGGGCGCCGCACAGATTTCCCCGCTGGCCAACGTGACGCGAGACCTGATACGCGAACGCCTTTACACAGCAGGCGAATTACTGCGCCAAGATGAACTGCATCCCGATCCTGACTATCCCAACCGCGCCATAGCTCGTGGTCGTATTCCAAGATAACACAGAGAGAACTGAATGTCGCCAGTTGTAGTCCCCATCGTCGAAGGACATGCAGAAGTTGCGTCGGCTGGAGTGTTGTTGCGCCGCCTGCTGGGAGAACAGGGCCGATTTGATATCGACGTTGCCAAACCCGTGCGGGCTGGCCGTCACAAGGTGGTACACCCAGGCGAACTGGAGCGATACGTTGAGCTTGCCCGGCGCACGCGCGAGGACTGCGATGCAATTCTGGTCTTGTTGGACGCCGATGACGATCCTCCTTGCATTCTCGGTCCGGACTTGCTGGCACGCGCAGCTGGCGTCAGTGGGGGAACCCCTGTATCTGTGGTACTTGCCAAGTCCGAGTTTGAGGCCTGGTTTTTGGGCAGTCTGGAGTCCTTACGGGGTGTGCGGGGTATAGCAATGACAGCGGTTTCCCCAGCAAACCCAGAAGACATCCGGGGCGCCAAAGAATACCTGAAGCATCAAATGAGGGGCGAGCGTACTTACGTTGAAACAGATGACCAACCAGCACTGGCTGCCCAGTTTGATTTGCAGTCAGCCCGGCAGCGCTGCCCCTCCTTTGATAAGCTTGTCCGCGACGTTGAAGCTTTGGCGGCAATGCTCGACCAGTGAGGTGGTTGTGAACCTCTGTTGTTTGAACCGCCCCTTTGATGATCAAAACCAGGCCCGGATACGGCTTGAAACGGAAGCGGTTCTTATGGCGCTGACCCGGTGCGGGGCAGGCGACTGCGAGTGGACTGGGTGAGTTAGGATGGCCGCGTCGCCCTAACCTCGTCTACCAAGGCCCGGGCCGTCTCTTCGCTCAGCTCCTCAGCCGGAGGGTGGGCTGCGGCCACACCTTCAAACTCATCAAACACCCGTGTCCACTCCTCGGGCGAAATGGGTGACTGTACCACAACCACCACTTGCGCGCCGTCGGGTAACCTCACAGGTTCCAGCAGGTGTATCTGACCTTGACTCACAATTCCTCAATACGACAGCAGTCCCATATCTTGCCTCCAGGAGCTATTGTACTACCAGCTCTCGTTACCCTACACCTGCCGTAAAAACCTCAAGAGAAAGCCGGACAGCATCCCGAGTAGGCCGAAACGCAGTGGAGGCCGTATCGAGGGGTGCGGCTTCAGCGTCGAGCCTTGCAGACCCGCACCCTTGTATAGTAAAGTTGCGCAGTTGTGAGGCCCAGGCCCCGAGAGCTTTGGTAAGTTGCGTTCGGATCAGTAAGTCAGTTCCTTGTCAGAACCAAGTCACGATTTGGCTTTTCGGTTGTAGTATACTATGGTCCGGGTTAGAGATGTTGATGCCCATTTTCCCAGAAGCTTGAACGTAACCACGATTGGCCAGGCTTGGATAATCCTCACCGATTCGGAGTATTGAGAAGTGTTTCCCAGCTTCCGGGAAAATTGTCTGAGTTTTAGCTAGCAGCTATTGGCAATGTGCTTGACATTTGCCGAGAAGAGGACTACAATACAGCCAAATATTTAGCTTAGCCTAAATAAATGTTTCGGGAATGCAAACGTTTTGATATCGCACGTGTAGGGCAGACAGATGGTTTTCCGCAATCTATGGCGTCGCAAAGCGCGCAGCCTATTGACCATGTTGGGCATTGGTATCGGGGTGGCGGCCGTCATCGCCCTGGGGGCCATGGCCGAGGGCATCGCCGAGGGCTATGCCGCTTTCGCGGG
>JAUVPY010000280.1 GCA_030598425.1 Anaerolineae bacterium | reverse complement strand
GGAGCAAGATGTGGACATCAGCCCATTAATTGTCCACCCCGATCGCTTTACTCCGACCTACACCAAGCCTATGATGCGCGAGATGGATGACCAGGTGCACGAACTCAACCGAATCGACGTCAAGAACCGCTCACCATTGCCCGAGGTGATTCAGAGGCAGCTCATTGAGCGGTTGAGGGCCTTGGCTCCAGGCGTCAACGGCATGGTCGTCGCCGATCAAGTGCCCGAGGCTAATTGCGGCGTTATCACCGACCAGATACGAACAACCCTGTCTGAAGTTGCGCGAAGCCGCCCCGACTTGATTATCGCCGCCGACTCGCGTGAGCGTATCGGCCTCTTTCGCAATATCATCCTTAAACCCAACGCCCACGAGGCATTGCAGGCGCTGGGAAGGAGTCCACAGGGGGAAGTTGAACGAGCGGAGCTGGAAACCGCCGGAGCTACGCTCCATCGCCAGAACGAGCGGCCGGTGTTTATTACGATTGGGGCCGAGGGTGTCTTGGTTTTCTCCGAGGGAGACGTGCAACACGTGCCGGGCGTGCCGGTCACCGGCCCAATTGACATTGTTGGTGCCGGCGATAGCGTTATGGCGGGGATTGTTTCATCGCTCTGTGCTGGCGCCGAGCCCGCCGAAGCGGCTTTGGTAGGCAACCTGGTGGCTTCCATCACCGTGCAGCAGATCGGCACAACGGGTAACGCTTCTCGTCAGCAAGTTCTGGAGCGCTTCCGGGAATACACTCAACCGCGCGGCGGCAAATAAACTCCCTCTTTATTTTCATCAGATTCTGTGTTATAATAGATTGCATAAAGCGAACGTATGTGCTAAATCACGCAATATCCTTTATCCGGTAGCCAAATCACCAGCAGGTTTTGTTCATACTGGTTTGACTGCCCTCTGACTTCTGTCTACTGACTACTGTCTACTGGCTTTTGACGAAATGGCCAAGCGAAGTTCTAAGAAACAAGAACCGACACCGACCATCCGACCCGAAGCCATCGGGCTGGTTCTGTTGGCGCTCGCGCTGCTCACGACGCTGAGTCTGCTCTCCATCAGCCGGGGCAGTTTCACAGAGGGGTGGCTGCGTCTGTTACGTGGGCTGATCGGTTGGGGGATGTATCTGGCTCCCGTAGCCATGGCGGTGCTGGGCGTCTGGTTGCTGCGTCGTTTCGCCTCAGAAGAGCCTCAAGAGAAGTGGGAAAAGCCTATTGGCGCGCTGCTGCTGTTCCTGGTGCTTCTGACGGTCTTCCACCTGATCAACCCCGGCGCAGGCTTAGAGGACTTCGAAGAGCCAGGCGGCGGTGGATTGGTAGGCTGGATAGCAGGGGAACTACTAATCTCGGCGGTTGGGGTGGCGGGCAGCGTCGTGATCATTATGGCGTTCACTACCTTGGGCCTCATTCTCATCTCAGGCCTATCACTGGCCGAACTGATGGACATGGTGCGCAACGCACAGGACGAGGTCAGTGACTGGCGGCGACGGCGCGCCCTGGCGACACTCAATCACCAGCCGGTTTCGCCACTGCCCGACGATCAGTCTCGGCCGTCTGGTCTTTTAGGACGGGTGCTCCCCTCTTCTCAAGAGGAGACCATCTCTAAAGAGTTGAATGCACAACTGGAAGGCTCAAGTGTCGGGGTCGAAGCGTCGCCCACTGGGTATCCCGGCGCTTCTCCCGGAGAGGAAACGCGCACCACACCCCCTGGCATTCTGTTCCCCCGCGTGGTCGGCGCCCAAAGCTACCGACTGCCCCCACTGGAAGGCATCTTCGAAGAAGGGGTTGATCAAGAGATAAGCCAGCAGGAGATCCGCCAGCGCGTGAAAATCATTGAAGAGACGCTGGTCAGCTTTGGCATCGAGGCCAAGGTGCGGGAGATCAACCCGGGCCCGGCCGTCACTCAGTTCGGCATCGAGCCAGGTTTCCTGGACAAGAAGGATGCCCAAGGCAAAGCACGCAAGGTCCGGGTGTCGCGCATCGTGGCCCTGTCCAACGACCTCGCGCTGGCCTTGTCCGCCGCACCCATCCGTATCGAAGCGCCCATCCCTGGTCGGCCCTACGTAGGCATAGAAGTGCCCAATTCGATCACTGCCTTGGTGTCCTTACGGAGCATAATGGAGGCGGAGATCTTCCAGACCGACCGATCCCCCCTCAAGTTTGCCCTGGGCCGCGACGTCGCCGGCCAGCCAATCGTAGTCGACCTGGTTTCGATGCCACACCTGCTCATCGCCGGGGCTACCGGCTCCGGCAAAAGCGTGTGCATCAACGCCATCATCTCCTGCTTTCTAACCACCCACACACCCGAAACGCTTCGCCTCCTGATGGTTGACCCCAAGATGGTGGAGTTGACCAATTACAACGGCATTCCCCACTTGCTGGCCCCGGTAGTGGTGGAACTGGAACGGGTGGTGGACGTGCTTAATTGGGCGACGAGAGAAATGAACCGTCGCTACAAAGTATTTTCCCGCCTTGGCGTACGCAACATGGTGGGCTACAACGAGTTGATGGTCAGCCAAGGTGAGAAGATCATGCCCTACATCGTCATCGTCATCGACGAACTGGCTGACCTGATGATGATAGCGCCCGACGAGGTGGAACGCACCGTCACCCGTATCGCTCAGATGGCGCGGGCGACCGGCATCCACCTGATAATCGCCACCCAACGCCCGTCGGTGGACGTGGTGACCGGGCTCATCAAGGCCAATTTCCCAGCGCGTGCCGCCTTTGCCGTCACCAGCCAGGTCGACTCGCGCGTAATCCTCGACACGCCCGGGGCTGAGCGACTGCTGGGCCGAGGTGATATGCTATTCATGGCCCCCGACACCAGCAAATTGCAGCGCCTACAAGGCGTATTCGTTTCGGACCGGGAACTGGCCCGGCTAGTCCACTACTGGAAGGGATCCCACGTCGTGGACGAAGCTTCTCAGCCCTCGTCGGATACGGCTTCAGCTACGGCTCCTACCTCCCTCGAGGCGAGCCAACCAGTCCAGCGGCCGCTCTGGGCCGACTTCAAGGCCAAAGCCGAGGCCACCGACCAAGGGGATGATCTGCTGCCCAAGGCCATCGAAGTGGTCCGCTCCCACAACCGGGCCTCAATCTCGCTGCTGCAACGGCGTCTGCGCATCGGCTACACTCGTGCCGCCCGCTTGATTGACATGATGGAAGAGCAAGGCCTTATCGGCCCCGACGAGGGAGGTGGCCGCGCTCGCCAGGTGCTGCTGGACGACGTTGCAGACGACAGCCCCCTATGAGGCAGTAAATTGAAAAGAGGGTAGGGCTCTGCCCACACGCCCATTCCGCGCATCGTGAGGAGGATGAACGTCGTGGTGATAGATGCACACTCGCACCTGCTACAGGGCCGGCACCCGGTCAGCGACCTCCCCCATTCGCTCGATGACCTGGACGATCTGAATATCTCCGAACTTCTGGCAGGTCTTGACCTACTCGGCGTGGAGGCGGTGGTCACCCTGGCCCAGGAGATGGCACGCATCCGGGATCAGTGGCTGGGGTCAAATAGCCTGGCGGCAGACCTGCAGGAGCGTCTCGAGGGACGCTTTTTCGCCATCGCTGGCTTTGAGCCGGTGACGCGCTGGGACCAGTTCAACGCGCCGCGTTTCGAGCAGGTGCGGGAATTGGTCCGGTCCGGTCGTGTCCGGGGCCTGCTCATCACGCCGCCTTACGGCCACTTTCAACTCAACGATCGATGGGCCTACCCCTTCTATCAACTGGCGGTTGAGTACGACGTCCCGGTCTATGTGCATCAAGGAGCGATGTTCGGGCCGCCTGAGAATGCGCCGCAGTACGGCGGTGGGTTGTGGACGCTAGACCAGGTCGTGGTCGACTTTCCCGATCTGCGTCTCAACATCGAGCACATGGCCTGGCCGTGGACGGAGGAGTTGTTGGCCATTATGGCGCACGGGCCGAACGTCCATACCGACGTGACCATGCTGTCGATGAGGCCCCACCTGTTGGCCTGGCACCTGACGATAGCGGGAGATTATGGCTTTCTGGACCGCATTTTTTGGGGCACGGACTACGTAGGGCGAGACAACGAAGAATACCTGGAGACGGTGCGCCAGGAGCTTGACTTCTACCGAAACCGGTTGAACCCGATTCTAAAAGGCTGCGGCTGGCCGACGCTGTCAACAGCCCAGATCGAGGGCCTGTTGGGGGATAACATCCGGCGTTTTCTGAACCTATAGACGGGCCAAACAGCCAGCCTACCGGGTCGGGCGTGCGAGGATTCCGTGCTGGCCGTTGGTGGTCCAAAACTCATGGCGTTTTGCCGGCCTTTGTGGCCAAGAGCACGTGAAGCGCACTCTCAGTGGCCTCTTGCCATCTCCGCCGCGATGCGCACCGTCCCCAGATGGATGTCAGCCGTGTCCTCGATCTGACGCCCGTAACCCCCCGACATGACCGTAGCCACCGGCAGGTCTGCCCCCCGGCACAGCTCAAACACCAGCCGGTCCCGCTTGGCCAGTCCCTCTTTGCTCAAGGCCAGACGCCCCAACTGATCGCCTGCATAGGGATCCGCGCCGGCCAGGTAGATAGCCAGCTCGGCCTCCGCCAACCCCAGAGCGCGAGCCAGCCCCGCCTGAAGGGCTTCCAGGTACTCCGCATCCCCGGTGCCATCCTCCAGTTCAACGTCCAGGTCGCTCTGTTCTTTGTGAAAGGGGAAGTTGCGCGCTCCGTGGATGGAAAAAGTGAAGATCGTGGGGTCGTCCGCCAAGATGGCCGCCGTGCCATTCCCTTGGTGCACGTCGCAGTCAACGATGGCCACCCGCTGTACCTGGCCTTCGGCCTGCATGGT
>JAUVPY010000201.1 GCA_030598425.1 Anaerolineae bacterium | reverse complement strand
TGGTCGGATGGCGGTGGAATTGTTGTGGGAAGAGATCACTGCAGAAGATCACAGCCATCGTCAGGTGATCTTGCCGCCCCCCCTCGTGGTGCGTGGATCCACTGCTGGGCCGCCAGAAGCAGTTTCCGGTGCTGTCTATCTCGACACGACCCGCCGCCTGGTGGGCACGTCGGGTGGTGGGTAAGCTCCTTGATTAACCCTTCAGCAAGTCTCTCACAGCCTCACATAAGGGTACATTGATTTCCTCGGCAAACGCACGCAGCGATCTTCTGTCGATCCTCTTGTCAATCGTGTGCGGTGAGGTAACCGAGTGCGCGGCCACCAACGTCCCCAGTTCTTGGGCTTGGGGCAGCGTCAGGTCTGCCACCAGACCGGCGATAATGCCGGCCAGGTGCGCATCGCCGGCGCCCGCCGTGCTTACCAC
Organism: Anaerolineae bacterium; assembly: GCA_030598425.1. Lineage (GTDB taxonomy): Bacteria > Chloroflexota > Anaerolineae > 4572-78 > NAK82 > JAUVPY01. The sequence goes on along the minus strand of JAUVPY010000201.1, from coordinate 5,378 downwards.
TTTTGCCGGGAAGGCGACGACGTGAACCAGCGCCTCACCATCCCAGGACCAACTCCCGTTTTTTCCGGCGGTGATTGAAATGAGCAAGCCGGGGTTGATATCACGCAGTTTCTCGATGGCAGCTTCAACGATCTCCAAGACAGCGTCGGACACTTCCGCAAGAGAGGTTCCAGCCGCTGCTGCCGCCTCATCTACGTTTATGGCCAGCAAATCGGTCTTCCCTAACATCCCCATTTCTAGCGCGGAGTTCATCTCCTCGGCCAAAAAGGATGCCGCGCGGAAGAAGCCGTATTCGGTGCCTAGGTTCAACAGCTTTTCCCTGGCCTCGAGCGGAACCTCCGGCGCCGCCAGGGCGACGCCATGCCCCGCGTGTCGGGCGAATTCGGGTTCGGCCCCGGCTACAAACGGGGCATCGACCTTGGCGGAGGCCGAATCGTCGGTGGTTAGATTACCGCCGCTACCGTCGGGATAGACAAAACAGAAGGAGAAGAGAGTTTGATCGCCTGCTACACGTGGCACATATCCCAGCTCCAATCCGGCGTCCTTCATCTCGTTCAAGAGACGGTGCCCAACGGCATCATCCCCTACCTGGCCGATGGGGGTGGTCCTGAACTCAGGCCCCAGTAATGACTTGACATAATGGGAGACGATATGCAGCTTGCAGTAATCCTGGCGATCCAGAAAACGCCCGCCGCGGCTCTCTTCTCTGCCCAGCGTATGGTTGCCACGCAAGGCGAAAAAGCTCCCCGACCCAATGCCGCCGACGCCGATCATGGCTTGATAGCGACAGTCGCTGATATTTACCTGCAACGGGGCGTACTCACTCATTGGTTCCCTAAACCCCCAGATCCCACTCGGGATGCAGGCTGATGGGATGCGTTGCCGTGGCGACCGTCGCCGTGATGAGCGCATCGGGGTGCTCCTGCAACAGTGTCATGGGATATTCCGGCGTGAGAGGGCCAAACAGCGCAACGCGCAGCGCGGTCTGTTTCCAGGCGCCGGTGTCGCTAAACACTCGTACCTTCTTGGCGGATAGACATTCTTTCACGCCCAAGGTGACCGACATGGGTGGCACAAACTGGTAGGCTGTGCCAAACGTGCGCTGCGCCAGGGCCACGATGGTGTCGATGTTGTTGTCTTGAACCCGTATCGTGGAGCCCCGAACGTCGTCGATGCTCACCCGGCTGAAGGGATGCCGCCGCGCCTGATTATAGGCGATGTGCCCGTCCTGCCCCCAGCCGCCGTAGGTGATGTCAATGGGAGCCGACCAGATCTCCTGACTGACCTCCTCGATATTGTTGGCGTTTAACCAGTTCCGGTTCTCCTCTGGCACAGCCAGCTCAGGGGCCACCGGTCCGTAGAAGACACTCTCCATCTCCCCTCGGAAGTTATAGGGATGTTGGCGGGGCAGTTCCCGACCCTGCCAGTCGAGACACTCGTCCATGTGAAAGACGATTAAGTTCCGCAGGCTCACTTCCTCTGTGTTGACAAGGTGCGTGAACGGTTTATACCAACAGCTCGGCCCGCAAGGAATGATGGCTCGTGTCACCTCACCTTTGTCATTATGGGCTTTGATTTCGCCCACCAGTTCACGGGCCATGATCTGGCCCATCTCATCCGAATCGCTGCACAGGCGAAAAGTGACTTTTCGCTGGGGGTGTTTCTCTAATTGCTGATACGGAATCTTGCACCATTCGTGCAATTCTTTGGGTGTGAGCATGCTCATGAGGTTCTTTCTCCTTTTCTTTTTATTCTCGAATTGGGGTCGCGCGTTTGGTTTAGTAAGCTGACGCTCAGCAGTCAGTCCCGGATGGCTTCAACGCCTTTTATGAAGGTCACGGGTAGAACCTCACCCCGATCCCGGGCCTCATCGCAGCGGAAGGCAAGCAACGCGCTTTTTAGGGCATCCTTGAGCTTCGCGTCCGAGACGTGATCAGAATCATCGAGACTCTCGATGAATGAGCGGGTGATGACGCTATCTCCGCCTCCGTGGCCGCTCGGTTCGTGCTCGATCTTGATATCCTCAGGTGTTTCCGTCCCCATTGCGTAGAAGAGGATGCGGTTTGTCGCGAAGTCACCGACCAGCCTTCCTTGCGTGCCTGTGATGTCGATAGTTCGGCGGTGCTGGGGACCGCCCAGGGCCACGCTGAAGGAGACGAGAACCCCCCCCTCATACTCAATGAGCTGGCTTTGCCTGTCCATCACGTCGTGATCGTCATTGTATACGCATTTGTCATTGGAGAAATCAACGTATTCATTCACTCCGTTCTCTATCGTCTGGTCGAAGGTCCTGGCCCACAGAACGGTAGAGAAGGCGCACGTGTCTTTTTCGGTGCATTCCTTGCATCGCGGGCCCCAACCTTGTACCGGCAGGTAGTGATCCCGCCGGCCGAAGGCGGAGACACGTATGGGGTTGACCCCGAGTATGGCATTGATGAGATCCAGGTCGTGACAGCATTTCTCGAGGAGAAGGTCGCCTGTATACGCCCTTTTCCCCCGCCACGTTCGGAAGAAAACGCTGCTCAGCACAGGTCCCGCGATCTCATCGGCGTGCAAGGTCTTGACCTGGCCGACTTTCCCCTCATTTACCATCTTTATGATGGTACGGTAGAACGGCGTGTAACGGAGGACAAAGCCCATCGTGACCCGGGAAGTGCTCCTGCTGTAGGCCTCCGCGATTCTGTTGCACGCCTCCGGGTTATGCGCCAGTGGCTTTTCCAAAAGGGTATGGATCCCGTGCTCAAAAGCCATGACCGCCGGTTCTTCGTGCAGGTGATTGGGAGGGGCGATCAGCAGGCCGTCGAGGGACTGGTGGTTCGTGATCAGCTCCCGGAAATCAGCGTATACGGCGGTATCTGGATGTCCAAACTCAATCTTGAATTCCTCAGCAGCTCCACGATCTGTATCACAGATTGCAGCAATGTTGATTCGCTCACCGTACTGTCTGCGTAGGTTGCGGGCATACACCCGGTTCCGCGCTCCGCAGGCAATGAACCCCAGGTTGTAGGTTCTCATGATAGCTCCTTTCCTTGTCCCTTGTGCCGAAACAAAATTGTTCCCAAACTCAGGTGGGGGGCGAGACGAGAAATGCGCCCAGCCCATTGGCGATTTCCCCAGGTGTGGTAGCCCTGCCGGGATTGGCCAGCACCTGAAAGCTATTGGAGTCGGTTTGAAGGGTCGTGTAGATCTGGTGGGGCGGTTGGCAGAGGCTTTCGACCTCTTCAGCCATCATAGGTCGTCGCTGACCATCTACTGGATCAGCCTAGAGTAATGGCCGGGGGGCAAGCGTCGCAATCAGGGAGGGTAGATAGAAATGGTTCAGGACGTCAAAGAGGTAGACGCTAGGCGGAAACCCGGCCCTTTCCGTAATAAGCGATCTATAGGAAACTGGAGCCTCCCAGATCGCGGTGGCGGCCAGACGCTCATCCATGGTCGCCGCGTACAACGCCAATAGCCCGCCCGCCCCTCTTCCGAGGCACGCGATGCGTCCCTTGTCGATCTGGACGCTGATGTAGATCCGCCGCCAGAGGCAATCCACCGCGCGCAGAACGTCATATACACGTTGTCCGAACAGGGGCCGGTCGGTCATCAAGGCGTTGGTTGTCGCCTCAAAATCGGTCGTAGCCGTTTCCCCAACGCCACGCACATCGATGGCAAAGACGGCTAGCCCTGCCTTCAACAGGGCGTCGACAACGCCGTTTTTCAGTCCAGTTGCCTTTCCCCATTCATCGACGTATACGACTACCGGCACGTATTCTGCCCATTGCGCGGGCGCCGCAAACATCGCCGGTATTACGATGCCCGGCTCGCTCTCAAAGACGACGCGCTCGGCGAACACGCCCCTGTGGAGTGTTTGATTAAAGATTTGATCGTTGACCAGTGTCCTTTCGGGGAATGGCCCGAGCAGGTTTTTCACGGCCTCGATTAGATTCTCGCGCCCCCGGTTCAACTCGTCCGCCTCGGGTGGTGGTTGCTGATCAAAAAAACGAGGCTCAGCGATCTGTCTCGTCAATGTGGTGATGGCTGGGCCTTGGGGCCGCACCTCACCCGAAGATAAGCACAGCCCTGGACTGGGTTCGGGGAATGCATCGCGGCGGCGTAGAATGGGCAAATCGGCAGCGTCAGGCGGATCCATATAGGTCAAGGCTGGATGGTAGGGGGTTGGCAGGAGTGCGCACTCGTGCTCAGGAATGGGGCTTCCATCCCCTTCATCTCGAAGCCAACGAGCCAGCCAGCCGTACGCCGCCTCGCGCATTTTCCGGTCGTAGCCGTGCTCAGAGTCGACCTCCGCCAGGCGGACTCGGTCTGAGGCTTTGAGCAGGTGGTAGATGTGAGCGATATCTTTGTATACTTCACGAACGCCTTCGATAGGGAACATCCAATCACGGACCCCGGCGATGATGCACAGCGGTTTGGGTGCGAAGAGCCCGCAGATGTCCGACATTTCGGCGTAGGCCATCACGCCAGGAACTTGGTTACAAAGGTCAACGCCATCTTCCCAGTTACGATCACGCTCGGCCGTCATCATCGAGAAGAACGTCGTGATATAACACACCGGCACGCTTACCTTGATACGCTCGTCCACGGCACTGGTATAGAAGGTATTGAGTCCTCCACCCGAGGCGCCTGTCATACCGATCCGTCCTGGGTCCACCTCCGGGCGGCTGACGAGGTAGTCAATGGCCCGCATGCTCTCCCAGACCATAAGCCCTTCCTGGCTCAGGCCGACCAGCAAGGGCTCCAGGTGCCCGTGGTCCAGCCAGTCGCCCAGCCGCTCCCCCTGGCCGATGGGGTCATAGACCAGCACGACGAAGCCTCGTGCTGCCAGGTTGGCGCAAAAGAGCTGGATATCTGGCTCCAGCTTGCAATTCTCCATCCAATGGCCTGGTGCATACAGCACCGCCGGACCAGGGAAATCCTTCTGATTGGGGAGATAGAGGTGGGCCGTTACGCTGAATCCGGGCAGGGACTCGTAGACGAGTTTTTGGATAGCGTAGGTTGGCCGCTCAATCCTACCTACAATCTGGGGTCTAAGGGGCGTGCGCCCGGGGAGTCTGCCCAGTCCCAAGGAGTGGAGGAGGCGCGGCTTTAGCTCAGCTCTGCGAGCCTCCCACCTTTCGCTTGTCTCTGGCTTGGCCAGCCCCTCTGCCAGTTCCTGAGCCTGCCTTTCGATGAAGTCCAGCAGCATGGCGCGATAGGGACTGTCTCGATCGATGCCCCACAGCCCAAAAGCGTGGGTTGGGGCGGGATCAGCTTTCGTGCTCACTGCAGTTTGTTGATGGCATCATCGACGAGCACGCTCAACTCCACGAGATAGTTGAATTGTTGGCCAGGGGCTATTTCTACCAGTGTTCCGCGTTCGCGTTCCGCCAGCCTGC
>JAUVPY010000093.1 GCA_030598425.1 Anaerolineae bacterium | reverse complement strand
TGTCTTCCCAGGTGTCCCGCGGCCTTAGCACATCATCCGGCACATCGCAGCAGGCAACGGGTACGTGGACGCCGAAAATCGGGTTGGGCTCAAAGCTGGCTTCGTCCAGGCTGCCGTCGAGAGCGGCGTTGACCATGGCCCGAGTATGGGCAATTTTCATCCGATGTCCCACGCCGTAGGGGCCGCCAGTCCAGCCGGTGTTGATCAGCCAACATTGAACTTGGTGTTTCTCGATCTTCTCGCCCAGGAGTCTGGTATAAACGGTGGGGTGCAAGGCCATAAAGGGCGCGCCAAAGCAGGTGCTGAAGGTTGCCTGCGGGTCAACGACTCCTTTTTCGGTGCCGGCTACCTTGGCGGTGTAGCCTGAGAGGAAATGGTACATAGTTTGCTGGGGAGTGAGCTTGGCGATGGGTGGCATCACACCAAAGGCGTCAGCGGTAAGAAAGATGATGTTGGCTGGGTGTCCAGCCATACCGGACCGGACGCAGTTGGGAATACTGGAGATGGGATAAGCAGCACGGGTGTTTTCAGTCAGTGTATCGTCGTTCAAGTCAATGCGCCGGCTGCTGGTATCAATAGCTACGTTTTCCAAGATGGTCCCAAAACGGCGCGTGGTCTGGTATATCTCCGGCTCGGCTTCGGCCGAGAGACGGATGACTTTGGCATAGCATCCACCTTCGAAATTAAAAACTCCCTGGTCGCTCCAGCCGTGTTCGTCGTCACCGATGAGCGGACGGTGGGGATCGGCAGAGAGAGTCGTTTTTCCAGTTCCGCTCAGACCAAAGAAGAGAGCCACGTCGTCGCTTGCACCTATATTGGCCGAGCAATGCATTGACAAAACGTGCTCTAGCGGCAGCAGATAGTTGAGAATGGTAAAAACCGACTTCTTGATCTCCCCGGCATAGCTGGAACCGCCGATAATGACCAGTTTCTTCCCAAAGTGCACAATAATATAGACCTCAGAATTGGTGCCATCCATGCTTGGGACAGCGTGGAAGCGAGGGGTGTTCATAATGGTAAACTCCGGCACGAAGTCAGCGTACTGTTCAGGCTTGGCTTGGATAAACATATTGCGGGCGAAGAGGTTGTGCCAGGCCGATTCGGTAATAACGCGGACGCGAATTTGGTACTGTGGGTCAGCGCCAGCGAAGCAGTCTTGCACGAAGACATCTTTCAGTTGTAGGTAGGCCAGCAGCCGGGCATAAAGTTGATCGAAACTTTCGGGGTCAAAGGGGCGATTGACATCGCCCCACCAGATGTTGTCCTGGCTGGAAGGTTCGCGCACGATAAACTTGTCATTGGGCGAACGGCCAGTGTGGTGGCCGGTGCGAACGACCAGAGGGCCCAGGTGTCCCACCAAACCTTCGCGCCGTCGCACCGACTCTTCGTAGAGGGCAGGGCTGGATAGATTCCAGTAAACGTCGTTGACGTTGACAATTCCATGGTTGTCCAGTCCGTACATACCCGGTTGCGCGCCTCGTTCTCGCATAGTTAGCCTCCCTAGTGTAGTAAGTTATCGTTTATTGTTAACTACTTAGCATAGGTGCCAGGCACTTTATGTAGAAGTGCCTTTTAATGCAAATGACGGTGCCTATGTGCCGGTGTTGCCCTCCAAGTCGCCGCCAAAGTGCCTGGCACCGGAGCAGTTACGTTTGTCTGATATCATGCACCCGATAAGCGGTCTCGAATGACTACTGTGAGACTGCCATCTGATCTGGGGACGCAACCGCTACGGGCGCGAACGTTACTCTCGCCTCACCAGTGTCAGAGCCTTGAAGCAGTACGCGTTGGTCGGTTAGGAGGTAGAGACTGCGACGGTCCGGGGCGTCTGCGTCTTCCGCTGGGACGGTGATAAACATCTCCTGGATGGTCGTATCTTGCATCGGGATTGAGATCTCGGCAAGATCGCTATCTGGGTTGGGATTGCGTGGATTGCTGATTCTCCATATGGCTCCATCGCTCTTGAGCAGATAAAGGTAGTTCCCTGCTGCGAAGATCTGGGCTGTGCCATTCCCCTGATCAATTAGCTTAAGGTCTTCAGTTTCTGCTCGGCCGTCGTCGTAATAGCGCCACACGTTGCCGTTGTCGTGGAGCAGATAGAGGGTGTCATCATCGGCCACGAACATCTCCTGAACCGGCGCAGCGGGGGTCAATGGCTGGGGATTTGAATTGCGTCCGTTTAAGCTTATCTCGGTGCGCCACACAGCTCCATCGGCGGCCAGTATATAGAGTTGGTCTTCGGCTGCGACGATCTGTGTTGCATCAGGCGCCTCTATGACCCGCCGAGGTGGGCAGGACTGCATGCTGCCGGGCTCTGCGTCTGGCTCACACCAGTAGACCTCTCCCTCGCGGTTAAGAAGGAAAAGGTTGGTTCGCTCGAATTGGCTGGGGGAGGTGCCAATCTGCTGCACACCCCTCAGCGCACGTCCTTCGATCAACACTCTTGGCGCCTCGGCCTCTTCAGGCGTCGTAAAATTGTAAGTGAACAGCGTGCCGTCCGGTGAGATGAACAGAAGGTTGGAGTCGCCGTAAAGTCCGATTTGTCTGGGGTTCTGCTCAGAAAGCAACAGATTGGCGTCCAGAGGACGACCCTCCGCGCCAGCGATATTTCCCATCTCGTCCACGAAAATCAGGTCGTTGCCGACACCGGAAAGATGGCGGCCAGGGCCACGCAGGGGTGCCTGTTTGAGCGCATCCACTCGTACATCAAAGTCCTGGAATTCCAGGCGTCGCAAGTATCGGTCGAAAATAGCGCGCTGTGCTTCGGCGTCGTCTGGCATGCCGGCTTTGTGGTACATGCAGGCCAGATAGGGACGCAGCAAGCTGCTATCGCCGTTGGGATCCTCGCTCACGGCGGCCTCCATAGCCTGCAGGGCGGCACCGAAACGAGTTGGGTCATCACCGACTTGCTCTGAGGCCAACTGGTAATAGCTGAGACCTAACATCACGTCAACTTTTTCGTCTAATGGTGCAAAATGGTCGGCGAGTCGGTAAAAGGCATACGCCCGCTGATACCGTTGCTGACGAAACGCCTGATTGCCCATGGCAAAGGCCAGGTCTTTGTCGGAAGGGGCTGTGTCGAGACCGCTGGCTTTGATGAGTTCCGGATTTAGGTCAAGCGCCATTCGCAGAGCCAGGTACTCTATCATCTCTGGAAGGATGTCGTTTGCCCCGGCGATTCGCCAGGCCATGGACGGGTTCTTCGATGAGATGGAGATTTCCACTTCACCATCGTTTTCATTGATTTGCCCACTGAACTCGCGATATCCGGTGGGCAACACGTTCGTGAGAAATTGGGTCAGGATTTGAGAAGGGATGCTTATACCGCCGATGGATAAATTGCCCAAATCCAGGCGACTACCCTGTGAGCCCGCAAGCACCCGGCTGAGGGGGATGGGCTGAGAGCGCCGGGTGAAGCTGCCCGGTCCCTGCAGCACGGTGTCGCAGTCTTCCAGCGGGAGACTGCGGCGGGCGGTCACTCGTCCGCTCGAAGTGCGTGGCTCCTGAAGTTCCCACAAGACGAGCACCGGCGTAGGATTACCCACGCCAACCTGGTTTAGTTCTGCGATGAGCTGGGCTGCTACGGTTTCGCCGTTCAATGGCGTACTCTCGGTTTGCCCTACTGAGAAAGGCAAGACGATCCACGTGCCGTAGTTGTTGGCTATCCACAGCGCGATTACTAACAAGATGCCACCAACCAGGGCCGACAGCCGCGGGCGTTCCTTGAGGGTGCGCCAAACCCAACGTATGAAGTCATCTATATATCGTAGCCAATTCAAGCCGAAGACCAGGTAACCCAAAGCCAGCACTATGGCAATCAGCGCAACCGGATGGCTGGCCAGGATGGGCCAGTAGAAGCGTACTTGAGTGGTCAACCAGCCCCAGGCTTTCGTCAGCCATTGCTCGGCGATGACGATGGCGATCGCCAAGCCAAGCGTTATCGCGACTATAAGGGGATGGCTCCGCAGCCAACGAAAGTGTTCTCGTTCGGCGGTTAGAAAACGGTGCCAGTACGAAGGCGGGGGTGGCGTTACAGGGGCCACGCCCTCGACCTCACCCGGCAAGGGCGGAATGGTCAATACCTGCCCTACCCAGATGCGGCGTGAATCAGTGATGTTGTTGGCCTCAGCAATTATTGTATACTTGGCCGCGCTACCGTACATCTCTCGAGCAATGGCCCCCAGCGTATCGCCGGCCTTAATCACATAGGTGCGAACGCCCGGAGTTGGCACCGTGGGTGGAGCGGTTGGGACACTTGGTGTGTCTTCAGCCGGTTGCCCCTCTGGTTCTTCTTGGTCGGTATCTGACGGCGTCGCGCCAGATAGCTCTTCCAGGTTAAGGGCAGTCATACGCAGCAATCCTGTTAGCTTGTCAATCATCCGGAAGGCTTCCTATCAACAACGGAAATTATGCTGAATTCTAAGTACTGGTCAAGGCGGGTCACCTTTTTCCGAACTGAGCTCGTGCAATCGGGTGTCTATGAAAGGTGAGCTATGGTGCTGCGAATCAGCGCCACCGATTTTTCCAACGCAGCTCGCTCATCGGGGGTGAGACTGATTTCGATGATCTCTTCGGCCCCGTTCCGACCCAGTTTCACTGGCACGCCAAAGTATATGTCGTTGAGGCCATATTCTCCTTGCAGATAGGCCGAGCACGGCAAAATGAGCTTTTTGTCTTTTAGGATGGCTTCGACCATTTGGGCAACCGCTGCACCTGGTGCGTAGTAAGCGGAGCCTGTCTTAAGCAGACTGACAATCTCACCTCCGCCCTTGCGCGTTCGCTCGACGATGGCTTCGACACGGTCTGGAGTCAGTAGATCGGTGATAGGGATTCCGGCTACCGTGGAGTAGCGGGGCAAGGGGACCATCTCGTCGCCGTGGCCGCCCAATACAAATGCGTGCGTGTTCTCTACTGAGACGTTCAGCTCCATAGCAATAAAGGTCCGCATGCGAGCAGAATCAAGCACACCAGCTTGGCCGACGACGCGCTCACGAGGAAAGCCGCTGACTTGCTTGGCCACATAGGTCATCGTGTCCAGCGGGTTGGTGACGACGATGAGAATAGCATTTGGCGATGTAGCCGTGATTTTGTTGACCACGTCTGTGACGATCTTCTGGTTGGTGCCGACTAGGTCCTCACGGCTCATGCCAGGTTTGCGGGCGACACCTGCGGTAATGACTACGACGTCGGAGTCAACAGTTTCGTCGTAGTCGGTGACACCTGTGATCCGACTATCATAGCCGACTACCGGGCCTGCCTCCGTCATATCCAGGGCTTTGCCGGCCGGCATACCCTCGGTCTGCGGGATATCGACGAGCACAATGTTGCCTAACTCGCGTTCGGCCAGCCAGTGAGTTGTGGTTGCTCCAACGTTTCCTGCGCCAATGATCGTGATTTTGCTGGGCATTTCTTGAGTCTCCTCAATTCCGTGCTTGCGTGTGTTTCAAAGTTTGCGAAATCGTTCTTCCAGTTCTTCGAGCATTGCAGCCGCTTCTACCAGCTTATCCAGCGGGTTTTGATCGCCTCGAAAATAGCGATAGTCGCATGGCATCACGTCGAGGGTTTTGACCAGATTCATATGGAACTTGCGAACAGTAGATGACTGCGCGCCATACCATTCCGCAATCTCTCGGAGAGGGGCGTCGCGGAAGTTAACCTTTCGAACTGTCAGATCAAGGGCGGCTGCCCAGGAGGTAGGATTACTCGTGTCAAGGGGGCGACGCCCTATTGCAATGCGGTACTCCATCCACATCTGGATAGCTGCACCGATGACATCGAGGGGAAGATCATGCTGGGTCATCACCCCTGTCAGCAATGTCTCCACCTCGTCCATTGCATTTCCAAAAAGGCGCTCGTAGCGTTCAGTCAGCACAGGGTCAGACTCTGTGCGCAACAAGTCGCCTAATGCTCGTAGGGTGCCTTCATAATCACCGAAGCGAGCCAGCGCGCGGGCAAGGTTTAGATGGTAGTCCGGCTGGTCAGGTTCCAGCTCTGCGGCCTCACGGAGCGTCCGTACCGCTTCTTCCACTTCCCAGCGGCGGTAACGTAGCAGCCCCTCTTCGTTGAGTTGCGCAGCTCTACGCTTGTCGGAAGTGGGTGCCATATTTGACCCCTTCGCGTATTGATCAATCTGTGCAAAAGGTTACCGTTTTGCTCTCAAAGGGCCGGAGGTGAAGAGTCAGGTTCGCCTCCAGTGCGCTGTCCAAGGCGACTGAATCGTCAGCGGCTGAGGAACAGGTCACCCATCAGCTGTGGCTGTCGGTGTGCCGATAATGGCCACGGGTTCGGCCCCCGTCTCGCCAGCAGCTACCAAGTGCTCTTCGACCAGCAGGCGTTGCAGTGCCGCAATTGCCACTTCGAGCATCGAAGCGTCAGGTTGGCGGGTGGTGAAACTCTGGAGCCAGAGGCCTGGGGCGATGAGGAGCCGCATCAACCAGTGATCCTGACGGGCTGCACTGAACTTGATGAACTCGTAGGCGATGCCAGCGATGACAGGAATGAGAACGATTCGCGATGCGATGCGCAGTAGCAAAGGCGGGCGGCCCAAAAGGGAAAAAACGAGAATCGACACGACCATTACAACCAACACGAAGGAGGTGCCACAGCGCGGGTGGATAAGGGTGTGACCGCCGACACTCTCGACGGTCAACTCGTCACCCGCTTCGTATGTGTTTATGGTTTTATGCTCTGCGCCGTGGTAGCTGAAAACTCGTTGGATGTCGGGGATAAAACCGATGGCCCAGACATAGCCTAAGAACATGGCCATCCGGATGACGCCTTCCAGCACGTTGCTGACGAAACTGGAGGCTATATAGCGGTCCAGAAGGCCAAGCAGCAATAGGGGCCCCACAAAAAAAATGGCAACGGCCATTGCCAAGGAAAAGGCGATCGTACCCCACGCGATGGGACCGGAGAATTCGGCTTCTTCTTCGCCCATCGCCACGTCAGCCGAAAACATCAGGGTTCTAATCCCCAAACCCAGCGTGTCCCACAGCATCGTTAATCCCCGCACAAAGGGGATCTTTGCAATGAAGCTGGCATAGATTCTTGGATTGAGCGGTTCACAGTGGATAACGATTTCACTATCGGGCGCGCGGACCGCTACGCACATCTTCTGGGAGCCGCGCATCATTACCCCCTCGATGACTGCTTGTCCACCGTAATTAAATGGCTTTCCCATTTGTACCCCTTAAACAAGATTGTTGCGATTTTACACCTAAGGAAGAGGACTGTCAAGGTCGATTTCTTTTCGATCCTTTTTTGCATCTCTTACTTGCTTTGTTCGATGGACGGGGATGTGTTATAATCGGCGCGTATTCCTTGGGAAGAAATGGTTATTTCTTGTGACGCGACGCGATAGTTAATGGATGACTTCTCCCCCAGTTCGTCAACACAGACGAGGACATTTCCTGGACAGTTCAGTTACCTAGCCGAAATCGGCGAGTTTGTAGCTCGTGCTGCCGGAGCCGCTGGCTTGGGCGCGGACGCGGCCTATGCCGTTGAAATGGCGGTGGACGAGGCGTGTACTAATATTATTGTGCATGCCTATGGCGGGGAGGGGCGCGGTGACATAGAATGTACGTGTCAGATTAACGGCAACGGACTGACGGTGACACTCCGGGACCGTGGCTGTGCTTTTGATCCATCAAGCGTGCCTGAGCCCGACGTTGACGCTGAGCTTCGAGATCGCCAGGAGGGTGGATTGGGGCTCTATCTGATACGCAAACTGATGGACGACGTCCGTTTTAAGTTCACGCCTGATGCTGGCAATGTATTGACTATGGTCAAACGCAAGGGGACGGACGCCTGACTGATCGGCCGCGACCTTCCGACCGTTTGATGGGCGGCACTTCCTCAAGTAAGGTACTATCTTGTCCGATTCTGCACTGCCCCACACCATAGATTCCTCCAGCAAACACACCCTTCCTTCCGCAGACCCGGCCATGCCGTCAACTCATCTGGAGAAGCGCCTTCTGCACAAAGTGCTGGTGGCTCTCAACGCGCCGGCCGAATGGCCCGGCTGGCTGATTGGCTGCGCAGCGCTGGTTCCCATTGCAGGTGTTGCCAGCCTTTGGTGGTTATTGGTAGGAGGGAGAGCCGCACTTTACCTGGCGACCGTACTGACTCTGTTTACGTTGACTGATGCGCTGATGTTGGTGGGTTTGCGTCGCTGGGGTT
>JAUVPY010000150.1 GCA_030598425.1 Anaerolineae bacterium | reverse complement strand
TTGGTCAACACGAGGCCATCGAGGCAATCTCAAAAGCGGTACGCCGCGCTCGCGCTGGGCTCAAAGACCCCAAGCGCCCCATTGGCACCTTTGTCTTCTTAGGCCCGACCGGGGTCGGCAAAACTGAGCTGGCCAAGACATTGGCCGAGTTCATGTTTGGCAGTGAGGAAGCTCTCGTCAAGCTCGATATGAGCGAGTTTATGGAGCGACACAACGTAGCACGTCTGGTTGGCTCACCGCCCGGCTACATCGGCTACGAAGAAGGTGGTCAGCTCACCGAAGCCGTACGCCGCCGCCCTTACTCCGTCATTCTGTTCGACGAGATCGAAAAAGCCCACCCTGAAGCATTCAATATGTTGCTCCAAATCATGGAGGATGGGCACCTGTCTGACGCCAAAGGAAAACGAGTGGACTTTCGCCATGCCATCCTTATCCTCACCTCAAACGTAGGGGCCGACCTCATCAACCGCGAAACGTCACTGGGTTTCAATCTGTCACGCGATGAGCTCAAGGGCGAAGCCGAGGATTACGAGAGGATGAAGGACAAAGTGATGGCAGAGCTCAAGCGCATGTTCCGCCCCGAGTTCCTCAACCGTGTGGATGGGACGATGGTCTTCCACGCGCTGAACCGCGAGGAGATCAAGCAAATCGTAGACCTGGAGCTGGACAAGGTCCGCGAACGGCTGGTAGAACAAGAGGTCACGTTAGAGGTGACCGAGGAGGCGAAAGACTATCTGGCCGACGAAGGATACGATCCACACTTCGGTGCCCGCCCATTGCGCCGCGTCATCCAGAGCAAGATAGAAGACGTGCTGAGCGAGGGTATTCTTTCCGGCGACTTCCAATTGGGTGATACGGTGCTGATGGATTATCAAGATGACCAAATTGCTATGGAAGTCACTGCTCGTGCCGAGCCGGAGGTCGAGCTAGTTGAACCGGAAGCAGTAGCATAAGAGGAACCTACAAGGCGTTTCCAAAAACACCATAATTGGCCGCTTCCCCGCAGCGAAGGGAGCGGCCAATTTGTGTCTTGACACATATCCGTAAGTGAAGTAGAATAGAGATAGAACATTTGTACTAGGTAGTGTTGACATTTGATTTGGGTGCGTTTCAAATGAGTTGAACCAGGTGCAACGCACTTGCTTTGAAGTGCGTTGCACCTTCCTGCCTCAACTGAGGTGAAACACACCCATTTGATTTAGCACCAGAGAGACATCATCAAACTCTGCGCTGGAGTCTCAGAGGACAAGGACAAAATGTCAACACGGTCTAATTCTACCCGAGGAGGGTGAGACTTGGCCAAGGCCCAGACCCGTTATGTCTGTCAGCAATGTGGCAGCGCCCAAGCTAAATGGATGGGCCGCTGCCCCGACTGCGGTGAGTGGAACTCATTGGTTGAAACCATTGTCGAGTCCAGGCCGTCGCGCGCCAAGAGGATGGCGTTGACGTCTAGCACACAAAACCAACCGGAGCTACTGCGCGACGTGGTTGCCGATGGTTTTAAACGTGTCTCGTTCGCAATAGATGAGTTCGATCGGGTGCTGGGAGGTGGACTGGTGCCCGGCTCGCTGGTACTCATCGGCGGTGACCCAGGTATTGGCAAGAGCACACTACTGCTGCAAGCATCGGCTGCGCTGGCCACGGCTGACGGTCCTGTACTCTACATATCTGGCGAGGAAAGCGCACAGCAGATCAAGCTTCGGGCGGGACGCCTGGGCCTGACAGGTGACAGCCTCTACCTATTGACCGAGACAAATGTAGACGTCATCATGGGTCATATTGATAAACTCAACCCTCGACTGGTGGTGGTCGACTCCATTCAGACCGTCTACCTGGATGAACTGAACTCGGCTGCTGGCTCAGTCAGCCAGGTGCGAGAGAGCGCCGCGCGGTTGATGCAAGTTGCCAAGGGGCGCGGCATTCCAGTCTTTCTCATTGGGCACGTCACGAAAGCTGGCGCCATCGCCGGACCGCGGGTACTGGAGCACATCGTAGATACGGTGCTTTACCTGGAGGGTGATCGTTTTCACGCCTACCGCCTGTTGCGCTGTGTCAAAAACCGGTTTGGTGCCTCCAACGAGGTCGGTGTCTTCGAGATGAGAGACGTGGGGATGACCGAGGTTGCCAACCCCAGTGAGGCCTTTTTGGCCGAACGTCTTCTAAACGCCGCTGGCTCGGCGATTGCTGTCACTCTAGAGGGAACACGCCCACTGTTGATTGAGATCCAGGCCTTAAGCAGCACGACCAGCTTCGGGAACCCTCGGCGTACGGCCAACGGTATTGATTTCAACCGCCTGCTTCTACTGATCGCGGTCTTGAGTAAGCGGGTAGGCGTGCGGCTAAGCGACCAAGACGTGTTTGTGAACGTCGTCGGCGGCCTGCGTGTTGGGGAACCAGCCGCCGATCTTGCTGTTGCCTGCGCCATCGCCTCTAGTTTCCGCGACGTGCCCGTAGCGGGCGATCTGGCCATTGTTGGAGAAGTCGGCTTGTCAGGTGAGTTACGGGCGGTAAGTCAGCTTGAAACCAGGCTGAAAGAGGCAGCCAAACTGGGATTTGATCGCTGCCTGGTGCCGCAATCACGCCAATTGGACAAAATACAATTGCCGGGAGTTGAGATTCTCAGTGCCCACTCGCTGGCCCAAACGTTAGAGATTGCCCTGGTTGCTTGAGGAGTCTGTCAGACCCCAGGGGTTTTTGGAACCGCTGGGGGCTTGCCCTGAAACTCGGGATGGACCCTGCGCTGAGAATGCTTTGACTTTTGGGTTAGATTGTGTTAAGATTAATCAGCGACGGAATACCTTATTTCTTGGGACTTATATTTTCTTTTTTCCCCCTCCTAGGCTCCTTCCGCCGCTGAAACTTTATAACTTTGTCGCCTTGACCCAGTACCGGCGGGACATCACAAATTAGAAATGCTGAGAGTTTTTTGAGTTTCTGGGCCTTCTTGTGAAACATCCCAGCGCTTCATCAATGGGTGTACCATACGGTACACTCAAATTTGTCTTAGAAGGGGATCTCTCGTCTCAGGTATCGGCGACCCATGTTTTGCCAGAGTGCAGGCAAAGGATTTATGCAATCATGAGTGTTGAATTCGTTTTTCGCTTGATCGGTATGGTAGTAATGGCAGTCGTCTGCTTCAGGCTGGGCTTATACTTGGGTGGGGGCTGGACCGATGTACGGGTCATTTCTGCGCTTACGCTGGCCGGTGCGGCCTTGGGGTTGGTGATCACCCCCTGGCTTACGACCCGCCCTTTTAGGTGGATACGTAATCGTATTCAACGGATGCCGGCAACCCAACTTATCGCGGCAACCATCGGATTAGTCATCGGCTTGGCCGTGGCGGCCCTCCTTACCCCCGCCCTGTCGAACCTGCCGCCACCTCTCGGCGACGTCCTTCCCTTCGTTGCCAGCGTCGTCTTTGGTTACCTGGGGATGGGGGTAATGGTAATGCGTCAACAAGATATCTTCCAGGTGGGCGCCCGCTTTGTGCGTGAGAGTGGCTTCCGTTCGAATAAGGCACGTAAAGGCGATGTGGTGCTGCTCGACACCAGCGTGATCATCGATGGTCGTATTGCAGATGTCAGCCGCACCGGTTTCATAGGCGAGACTATGCTGGTGCCACGTTTTGTGTTGAACGAGCTGCAACACATCGCCGATTCATCCGATTCCCTGCGCCGTAACCGGGGGCGACGTGGTCTGGATATGCTTAACAAGCTTCAAAAAGAATCTGTCGTGCCCATCCGAATCACTGACATGGACATGAACGAAGTGCGTGAGGTAGACGATAAGCTGGTCATGTTGGCCAAACAGCTTCACTGTCCCATTATCACCAACGATTATAATCTGAACCGGGTGGCTGAATTACAGGGCGTGATGGTGCTAAACGTTAACGAGCTTGCCAATGCAGTCAAAGTTATTTTTCTGCCCGGCGAAACGATGCAGGTGCTTATCATCCAGGAGGGCAAAGAGGCCGGTCAAGGTGTCGGGTATTTGGACGACGGCACAATGGTCGTTGTGGAAAACGGCAGACGTCACATTAACCGCACCATCGATGCGACGGTGACCAAAGTTCTACAGACAGCGGCCGGCCGGATGATCTTCGCTCAGCCCCAGAATTCTCCGAGGTAGCATTATGTCTTTACGGGTCCATAACTACCTTACCCGAATGAAGGAAGATTTTGTCCCCGTCCACGAAGGGTTCGTGGGTATGTATGTCTGTGGCCCGACTGTCTATGGACACGCTCACATTGGGCATGCGAAAGCGTACATCGCCTTTGATATACTGCGCCGCTACCTGGAGTACCTGGGGTATCGGGTTCGTTACGTGCAGAACATCACCGACGTGGGCCACCTTACGGACGATGCCGATGCAGGCGAGGACAAGGTTGCCGCGCAGGCGAGAAGTGAGCGCCTTGAGCCGATGGAGATCGTAGAGTACTATACGCGCTCCTATTTCGAGGACATGGATGCCCTCAATGTGCTCCGGCCTGATATCTCTCCTCGCGCCAGTGGACACGTGCCCGAGCAGATTGAGTTGGCAGAGATTCTCATCGACAAGGGATTCGCCTACGAGAGCAATGGGTCAGTGTTTTTCTCAGTGAAGGACTGGCCGAGCTACGGTAAGCTATCGGGCCGTAAAATCGAGGATCTGGAGGAGGGCGCACGTCTGGACGTAAATCCCGAAAAACGCGATCCACGGGACTTCGCGGTGTGGAGAGCCGCTACACCCGGTCACATAATGCGCTGGAACAGCTCCTGGGGTGAGGGATTCCCCGGCTGGCATGCTGAGTGCTCGGTGATGTCTAAGAAATATCTGGGCCTGCCGTTCGACATTCACGGCGGGGGCCTGGAAAACATCTTTCCCCACAACGAGAGCGAAATCGCCCAGAGCGAGGCCGCCTACGACGTGGAATTCGCTCGCTATTGGGTGTTAAACAATATGGTTACGGTGGATGGCATCAAGATGGGGAAAAGCCTGGGTAACTACACCACGATCAAGGATGCCCTATCACGCCACAGCCCGATGACTATTCGCTTTTTTATCCTGAACAGCCATTATCGCTCGCCCACGGACTTCACCGAGGCGGCGCTGGAAGCCGCCAGCAAGGGGTACGAACGTCTCGTCGGCGCGGTGAATCTGACCCGCCAGAAGTTGGTTGGCGCCGATCGTGGTGAGCCGCCAGACGAGGCCTTCTTGGCCGTCATCCAACAACATAGGGTGCGCTTCCTGGCTGCGATGGATGATGACTTTAACACGCCGCAGGCCCTGGCGGTACTCTTTGATTTCAATAAGGATGTCAACAGTCTGCTAAATGAGGGGCAACCTGTCAGCGGTGGCACACTCAAGGCTATCGACGATCTATATCGCGAGTTAGGTAACGATATCTTGGGCATCATCCCTGACCAATTGGAGACCTCCGGAAGCGCTGGTCTTGAGGACGAGTTGATACAGTTAATTGCCGATTTGCGGGCAGAGGCGCGTGTTCGCAAAGATTGGACCACGGCCGACGCCATCAGAAACAGGCTGGTTGAAATCGGTGTTTTGATGGAAGATCGACCGGAGGGGACAACCTGGCGGTTGAAGCGGTGATAGAAATCCTTTACGGGCGTCAGCCGGTTCGCGAGTGCCTGCGCGCCCGGCGTCGCCATATTCACAAGTTGGTTCTGGCCGAAGGCGTTGGCGAAAAGGGTGTCATCGCCGAGATATTAGATCTGGCTGCGGACCTGAAAATACCGCTGAAACACGTTCCTCGACCGCGACTCGACGGCATCGCCAAGGTGAACCAAGGCGTAGCGCTCGAAGTGGCTGGCTACCCATACGTTGAAGTCCCGGATATTCTACGGCGGGCGCGTAAACTGGCGGAGCAACCCTTCATCCTGGCCTTGGATCATCTGCAAGACCCACACAATCTGGGGGCGTTGTTGCGCACCGCTGAGGTCGTCGGCACCCACGGAGCTGTTATTCCCCACCGGCGAGCGGCGGAAGTCACCCCCGCCGTAGTCAGTGCGTCAGCCGGGGGTAGCGAACATCTACGGGTCGCCCAGGTTACCAACCTGGCCCAGACACTCAAGGCCCTAAAGACTAAAGGTCTTTGGGTGGTTGGGCTGGTAAGTCACCCAGATGCGCAGCTCTATCACCAGGTTGACCTGAATCTACCAGTGGTCCTGGTAGTCGGAGCCGAAGATCGGGGCCTGAGTCGGCTGGTGCGTGACACTTGTGATTTGCTAGTCCAGTTGCCAATGCGTGGCCAGATCGAGTCACTGAACGCGTCCGTCGCCGGTGGCATCGCGCTTTACGCTCTTCTAGCTGCCCGCAGATTTTCCGTCGAATGATTTGACTTTTTTAAATGTTATCAGTATACTTGTCAATCGCGCAACGGCCAGCTAGCCTGGCTGTTTGAAATATAGAGGGCGGGTACCCAAGTGGCCAAAGGGGGCTGACTGTAAATCAGCTGCGTTACGCTTCGGTGGTTCAAATCCGCCCCCGCCCACCTATTGCCCTCGTAGCTCAGACGGTAGAGCACGTTCTTGGTAAGAACGGGGTCACCGGTTCAAGTCCGGTCGAGGGCTTCGCATTAACTTTCTTATTCACCGCGCTAATGAGCGCACGTTGCTAACTGGTAAGGAGGACAGCAGCAATGGCGAAGGAGAAATTTGTACGAGACAAGCCGCACGTGAACGTGGGGACGATAGGGCACGTGGACCACGGGAAGACGACATT
>JAUVPY010000005.1 GCA_030598425.1 Anaerolineae bacterium | reverse complement strand
GGCGGCACGTTGCTGTTCTACGACCAGGACGGGCCGCGGCCGCGCCGCTAGCCGAGGCTTTCAAGAAAGATCTCTCAGATAGAGTCCCACTGGTGGGACGCCGTCAATTGGGATCACGTGGCTGGCAATCTCAGCACGGCCAAGCTGGATCTGGGGCTGGGCAAAGCGGCGGAATGGGCCAAGACCACCTGGCACAAGATAGAGGATCGCTGGGCTAAGTTAACCGATTCCTGACCCCTGGCGGAAGAAGAAGACAATGGTCGCAGGCGGGGGAGAACGAAGCGGAGCATCGCATCTTCTGGCCGAGCTTCCACCACCGGCAATCACGGGCGGCGCGAAGCCACTTTCATGGCCAAAGATGGCGGCCTACGGTCAAGCGGCCGGCCTGGAGAGGAGCCGGTAACCTCGCCCGCGCACAGTGACCAGGTAGTGGGGGTTGGCGGGGTCCGGCTCGATTTTCTGCCGCAAGCGGCTCACCAACTTCTCGATGCGCGCGTCGTCCACTTCTTCGATGTAATCCTCGCCCCACACCGCCTCGACGATGCGGTATTTGTCGCAGATTTTGTCGATGTGGCCGTAGAGCAGGAGCATCAGGCGATACTCCAGGTCGGTGAGGACGGGGACGGCGCGCCCATCTACGTACACCTCCCCCGCTTCGATGTCCAGGTGTACGCCTGGCTGGACCGGCTCCTTCAGAAGGCGCTGGCGCCGGGCCATACCTTCAAACGCTTTGCCCAGGAGGTGATAGCTTCCCTCCTGGTCTTTGATGAGAACCCCCTTCTCGTCTAAGCGCCGCAGCGATACTCGATCTACCTGCTTGCCGCCCAAGAAATCCATCAGCGCACTTTGAAGCTCGGTCGGAAGATGGTTCCACAGCTTGACACATTCGGTGCGCACCGTGACGTCGTCTTCCAGTCGCTCGCGCAGCAGGCGGTAATCGGATGCGCGCACGCGGTCGGGCTCATCCCGTTCGAAGCCTTTGCCCAGGACGTGGCATATGGCTCCCAGCAGTCCGGGATGGCCGCCGGCCTGCGCCAGAACTAAGGCGCGGTCCTCGGGGGTGAACTCCAGCCCTTCCTCCCGCGCAAACTCGTCTATCATATGCAGAGAGTCGCTCTCGCCGAGCATGCTCAAATAGCGGGTGTCGTGTGCGAACAATTCGGAGAACTCGCCAATCTCTGCTCCTTTTCGACTATCGCTCAAGCGCTGAAGCGTGGCGACGACGTAGCTCAATTGATCGGGATAACGATCGCGTAGGGCTCGCAGGTTCAAGAAGACTCGCTCGTCGATCCCCTGGAAGACTTCATCGAACTCGTCGAAGAGGAATACCAGCCGGCGGGGCCAGTCTTCGCAGAGAGTGATGACGCCTTCGTTAAAGCTGAGGGGCACCTGAAAGGGGTTGATCGGCTCCACCACGCGCCGGTATGCCTCGTTCACCTGGTCGTAGATCTTCGGCTCGGTGGGCAACTCACGCAACGCGGTCAGCACGGTGCGCAGGATCAACTCGTAGAATCCCTGCTCACTCATTTCGAGCATCAGGTTAAAGTCAATGTACACAAAACCCAGCCCATCGGCTGCCTCACCCAGGTAGGTGCGCACGACCTCGGCGCGCCGCCAGGCTCGCAGCAAGTGGCTCTTGCCGACGTTGCTGACTCCCACCAACGCGCAGCAGTCGCCGTCAATCACCCGCTCGGTGACATATCGCATATCTGCATCGCGAGAGATGGAAGGCAAATCGGTCATTGGACACCTCGGTTATCCAGGAAAACAAAAGCGGATGCGGTCGGATTATACTACAGCATCCGCTTTAAAGCACGTACCTTCAGGCCTTTTGGTCAGGGCCTTATGATCGAGACGTCTCCTGGCAAGAGTTGGGGTCGCCCGGATTTTGGGGCAGACTTCCGAAGTCTCAGCCTCAAATATTGAGGCCTCGAATCTTGAGACAACTTCGGAAGTCTTGGCTTTGCGTTCTCGACATTTCGCGCTCGCCTTGTTCGCCCCGGTCTGCTCGTTCCCACGCAACTATCGCAGACGGGGACCATCCCGGCCTATTGGGCTCCAGATCGCGCATATGCGAGCGAGTCAGGCCTGAGCGCCGCGTCTCGCCAGGAATTAGCCGTAATTAATTCTGTGATGCCCTATGGCGGCCTACCGTTCATTGCCCGCTCGTGGATTGGAATCCTAGCTCGCAGTCCGCAAGCGCCGGGCAAAGAACAATGCACCAGCCAGCCCGACAGCCGCCAGCGCCGCCCCCAGCCCACCGATGCCGGTGTCGGGTGTGG
The DNA here is from genome assembly GCA_030598425.1 of Anaerolineae bacterium. Lineage (GTDB taxonomy): Bacteria > Chloroflexota > Anaerolineae > 4572-78 > NAK82 > JAUVPY01. Next base: position 16,282 of record JAUVPY010000005.1, on the reverse strand, counting down.
TCCCCTCTCCCACAGGCGTAGCGCCGGACACTGGTGTACCCGTGGCTATTGGAGTCCACGTAGGCGTGGGTGTCTCGTCCCCTGTAGGCGTAGGCGTATCCTGCACCACCTTGGTTGGTGTGACGGTCGCCAACGGCGTGTTGGTCGGCACTTGTGTGGCGATGGGTGGGAACGTCGGCGTAACCTGTGCAATGGGTGGCAACGTGGGTGTAAAGGTCGGTCGGGCCGCCTGCTGGGTCCGGTTGATGCTGCCCATAATCACCACCCCGCCAATGGCCAGCAGCCCCAGCACCAGTAGGCCGACCAGGAATAGGGCGATCAGTACAAATAGTCGGTTATTGCCTGCCATAACTTCGCTCCTCTCTGAATTGCGAATCTAGCCCATTAAACAATGCGCTCCAGGTTGAGCCACGGCACAAACTGCGTACTCGAGGGGCGTGAGCTATCCACGCCCTGTGCCGAGACCATATCATGCTGCGAAAAAGGCTCCTCTGTGCTTAAAAAGCTCACAAAATCAACTTGGGCACCAGGCAAGGATAGGCCCGACGGCAGGGGCTGAGCTGCTGCCGGTATCGACGTTATCTCACCCACTTGGCCCAACAGCGGGTGGCGCAGCGCCCGCACCTGGTGACCGATCTGCGGCGGTTCGATGGGTATGTCCTCGCTTTTCGATTTGCCGTCATCGACTTGCTGATGTTCGGTTTTGGGTATTATGATTTCCGGCCGCGAGGCAGCCCGCGCTTCGCCCATCCGCCCGCTAATGGAGGCTTCGTGACCCTCCAATTGCTTTAGAGTCTCAAACTCAACCGCCGCCATCGGCAGGCTTCCGTAGCCCTCCGTGGCCACGATCGGAAAGGAAGGAGCGGGTGTGAGTTCACGGAACGATGAGCTTATGCCCCCCACGATAATGCCTTTCACCTTCATCTCCGTGGCGCGATCCAACGCCTCGGGTGACACGCCCGCTCCTCCCACCAGGATGGCGTTGTTAGAGCCCATCCCGATGTCATCGGCGGTGAGGATATCGGTGCGATTCTCCACCGCTACCTGCAAAACACCATGCCCTTCGCCGCCCAGGCCACAAGCTCCAAGGATGTGGGTGCCCACGGTTTCAATCGTCACGCTGCGTCGATCTGTGATATCAGTGACCTGGCCGGTGATGAAGGCCAGCAAGTCCACCCTTTCGGCCCCACCCGCAGGCCCTTCTTGACCGTCGGACTCCGCTTCGATCACCACCCAACCGTGGGCGATGGCTACCAGGCGACCCGAGCTTGGTGACCGGCACGGCTTGTGCAAGAAGGGGAGAACCCCTTGCCTGGTAGCGAGAATCTCGCCAGCTTCCACCCGGTCGCCACGCTTTTTGACCATCACCCGCGCCAGATCGCGATTATCCAGACCCAGGATGCGGGCCACGTTGAGCACTTGGATTTCGCCACGCATCGGTGTCCGGGCGATCTTTTGGGTTGCCTCAACCCGCTCGCCCATTTGCACCAAGATCTCTCCCGGCGCCGGCAAGACGCGCTCGACACGGACCCGTCCCGTTGAGATGGTTTGGGTGTGTGGGAGAATTAGGCCGATGTTTTCACTCATGCCGCCTCGCGCAACCACGTGCCGAATTCACTTTCCAAATCGCTTTCACCATCCTCAATCCCCAGGCTCTTCATCCACTCTCCAACTAATTCACGGCGGCCTTCGCCGTCGGCGGGCAATTCCAGGGGCCGACCACGCGCGTCAATGATGAGGCCCAGGATGCCGCCTTCGGCCTCAGCGGTGACATCTCGGCCTGGCTCTCCTAACCCCATATCAAAGCGACGGGCGGGGCGCAGTTCCAGCGTGGCTCGCTCGCCAGCCTCCAGAGGAATCACTGCAATGGATCCATACATCACCTCTTGCTGAACCTCCTGACCATCCGCGTAACAGACGTTCACACGGAGCGCTGCTTCTCCAGGTCTAGCGGTACCCAGAGGGGAAACCACGGTACCCAGATTGAGAAAGGCATCGTGTTCCACCACCTCGGCAGCGGCCAGGGGCTGTGCCCCGGCGATGACTCCCAGCGCAGTCGCTATGCCCGCGCCGTCGAGGGCAATTTGACTGACGCCCACTGGTTCCAGCGCATCGAGAAGCAACAGCGCTGCGTAGCCAGGGTGCGGTGTCCGCGTCAGTGTACGCCCAGCACCGATCATCAAATCCCATTGAGGTGTATCCGCCAACAAGCGATGTCCACCCCGCAGCCATCCGGGCCGAGCCTGAGCCACTACTTCTCGTATGACCTCGCGGGCGAGCGCGTATTCCAGGAGCAAGTCTTCCCACGTCTGCGGCACACTGGCCGGATGCAGCGATTTGTTGAGTAGCGCATCCCGCGCGTCGCCAGGCATCATCTCGAAGGGCAGCCAGCGGATGATACGCTCGGCTGAGATCGACCCTAATGCTGTTCCTGCGCACAATCCAATACCCAGATCGGCTCGCGTTGTCAGGCTAGACAGGTCACCGGCCCGTGCGGCCAATGAAGTCGAAGCGCTGCCCAGGTCTATCCCGACTGCTTTGAGTTGGTAACGATCAGCTATGTAACGAATCAACTGTCCAAAAGATCGTGTCGTCGGCAAAATGGGCCTTCCAGCCCATTGGCTTAGCGTGTCAAGCCCCGGCGCCCGGGCCAGACTGCGTTTCCGATATACGGCTTCCAGTTCGCTTCGGGCTGCCCCCAGGTTCTCTCGATCTGGGCCGGGGCGAACGTTGGCTACCACTCGTATTCCGCCGGCCCCGGCAAAGAGGGCGGCTACCTCATCCGCCAAGTCAGCGTTGCCGGCATAATAGGTGAGTGGGCGCTCTTCTGGTTCCAGTATTTGGTTGTAAAGGTTGACCAGATGGGCCACCTGCATCACCGGACGTACCGCACCGCCATCTGTCCCACCCGTAATGAAAATGACGTCCGGTTCGGCCTGGCGCAGGGCTTGAATACGAGCGTTTGGATCTCGACCTGCTGGACCTTCGTCAATTGCCAATAAGCCAGTTGTGAGTGCGTACGTTCCGGCCACTGCCCGTTGGGCGCTGGCCAGGCTCAATCTACGCGTAAGGCCAGCCAATACGACTCGCAGCGGTGCTCCTGCACTTGAGACGACTACAAAGGTATCCACACCATTGCTGGTTTGGCTTCGTGGCTGGATGAGAACTCCGTTCTCGTCCAGCAACCTGCGTCCTACCAGGCCTTCGATCTGACGAACCGCCGCGCGTACGGCGACCGCTGCGTCCAACCACGGAGAGACATGGGTGCTGATTGTCTCTCCCCGGGCCACCAGCCGATGATGTCCATTCACCCGTTCGATAAGGGCGACGGTCGTCCGGGTACTGCCGCAATCGGCAACCAAGATGCCGCTCGAGTCAGTCACGTTGCATCCCACTTTTTTCGGGCTAGCCGGCTGGCCAAAATGCGTCCAACAACCATTGTACTCGTCCGATTAGCAGGGCGATGCGCGACAGCAAGGTGTTGGCGAAGAGCGCGCCCAGGGTAATCATAATCACCCAGCGGCCTATCCCGCTCCAAAATCGAGTGAAAGCCTCACGAAAGCCGCCCAGCGGTCCTTGCGGCTGAATGTTAAACGCAAAGTAAAAGAAGGTGCCGATGGTCCCTACCAAGATAGCCAAGTTCTGCCAAAAGAAAGTGCTGGCGAGCACAGGTTGTGGGTCCCCGTAGTCGGCCGGGTCCAGCGAGAGACCGGCCGTAGCCGATACCTGTGGCCACAGCGTTCCGAAGAGCGCACCCCCCACAGCCAGGGCTGCTCCGACGCCAAGGAGAAAGGCCACCGGGATGTTGCCGATGGCTGACCAGGCGGGGCGTACTTTGGCCATCAATAAAAGGCATAAGACAAGCGGCACCGCTGCCAGCACTGGCGATTGGGGCGCGGCCGCGCCGAAAAGCGCGGGTTGTACGACGTTGAACCAGGCGACCAACACTGCAAAGCCAATCGCCGTACCTACCAATAGATGTTCGGCGATGCGAAAGGCCGGATTATCACCCAGCAAGTATGACCAGACCATAAATGTGAGAATAGCAGCAACTAGCGTGCCAGCACTCATAACCTTTTGCTCTCTATCCTGAGACTCAAAATTCGAAAGTCGCCCAGACTTCCGAAGTCTGGGCCCGTATTCACACACGAGATAAGATCATTCCTCCCTGGTTGCCTGCATTCTGAATCCAGCGACGGTGCCGCCCAGGCCGATTATCACCAGGCCCAAGTGAGCGACTGACTGGGCTGCCAGGCTATTCACCGCGCGGCCTGGCTGTCCGAGACGGTTCTCGTAGGCAGCAGCGTCAGTAACGCCGCTGACCAGACCGAGCAATTGTCCTGCTTTGGGATCAGTGTGGTTATAATATGGCCGTACGCTGGGGTCCGCAGCGGCGCTCACGGCCGCGACCATCGGGCGATTGGCCAGGGTGCCAGGACCCATCTGTTCGACCCACCAGCGGAGGGCCAACGCCGAGTCAGACACCGGGACGATCAGAGCCACATCCTCCAGGCCGTCTACATCCTGCCAGGCTGCATAGTCGTCCAGTGTCTCCCCCCAGTTCTGGAACACAGGCGCAGATGACAGGAACGCCAAACTCCGCACGCCGGCCGTCTGGCCTGGCAGATAACCCAAGTTGATGACACGCTCGCCATACGGATACTCGCTCTCCAGTCGCTCAAAAACGCGCTGAGCCATCATAGGTCCTTCCGGCCGCAGGCTCACGGCGATGACCCGTGCTTGGTTATCCAGTAGATCACGCACGATGATCTCGGCCAGTGGCCCCATTTCAGCCTCGGTCGCCGGGCTGTAGTCAAAAGAGACAACTGCGACAGCATCAGGTGGTAGCCTGGTCACCTGAGCGCGAAACGTGTTGACGGGTGCCGGGTCGATCACCAGCGGCGAGCCGAAGAACTCAGGGAAGGCCGTGCCGCCCAACATATCTCCTACCCTGTTCAGCACGGCCAACAAGGCCAGGACAATACCGGCGATCAGGATGATGAATACCAGCGCCCACACCAGGGTTCCCACGATGCCTCTACGGCGAGATCCGGCTTCTACTGGTCTTCCCTCTGCCTCAGGGCGCTCATCCGTGACCTCTTTGAAAATCTGCGCCCCTTCTACATCGGGCACTGCTGGGACTCCCATACGAGAGCGCAGGGCTGCTATGGGTTCTTCCTCAGCCTCTGGCTCTTCCTCTACGATGGGTAATAGCCCTGGTATGTCCGCCAACACGCCCTCAGATTCAGCCGTTTCTTCTTCGCGGAGCTCGGCCGGTTCTGCTTCCTCGGGTTTCAGCGTCAAGAGCCAGTCAGGGATCTCAGCCGGGGTAATCTCCTCAGCGGTAGGCGCTGCCTCTTCGATCACTGGAGCCTCTTCTGGTGGTGGAGCCTCGCCTTCCTCCTCACCAAGGTCGGGTACAGTCTCTGCTACCAGCCATTCGGGGCGGCGGCGCGTTTCGACCGTTTCCTCCTCGATCTCGGGAACCTCCTCCTCCGTGGTTAGGTCAGCAGGCGGCATATGGCGCAACCAGTCGGGAACTTCTTCCGCCACCGGGGGCTCATCGGCTTCGACAGGAGCTTCGCCTTCGGGCTGTGTTGTGAGCACAGCGGCGGCCTCAATCTCGGCTAACCAGTCCAGGGCTCCGGCTTCCTCTTCAGCCGGGGCAGGCGTAGGTGGGGCTCCCTCACCCTCGGGAAAGGCTGCCTCAGCCTCAATTGGCGGATGGTATTCCTCCAGTATCTCAGGTTCTTCCGCCTCTACGGGTTCTGGGGGGAGTTCGGGAACAGGTGGCGGGGTCTCAGCCGCCTCTTGCGAGTCCCTCAACGCTGCCAGCCAGTCAGGCAGCTCTTCCTCGGCCTCGACCGCCTCTTCATCCAACTCCAATACCTCTGGTGGGCTTGTTAACCGCAGCGCGGCCAGCCATTCGGGCTCATCGACGGCTTCACCCTCCGGGTATTCAGCGGGTGGCGTTTCTTCCTCAGCCATCATCTCCAGCGGCGATGGGGCTTCCTGTCGCATGCTGGCCAGCCAATCGGGTACGTCTGAGTCTGCCTCAGCGGGCGCCTCCGGCATGGTCGACTCTGCCGGGACTCCCCCAGCCGCCTCCAGCTCACGCAGCCAATCGGGTATATCCTCCTCCGGTTCAGCGGGTGCTTCGGCCGCTATCTCCGGTGGTGGCGTGGGCGGGATCTCGGGTGGTGAAGGCTCGACGGCTGGGACTTCCTCAGCGGTCTCCAGTTCACCCAGCCAGTCGGGTATATCTTCCTCTGGCTCGACAGGCGCTTCTGCCGTCGCCTCCGGCGGCGGTGGCACTTCTGGCGGTGAAGGTTCGACGTCGTCGCGGGCCTTTTCGGCTCCTATGGCAGATGCGACCGCCAGGCTAGCCAGCCAGTCAGGTAGCTCGCCCTCGGCCTCCTCCGTCTCTGGGACTTCCGGGGGAGCGCCCGTTTCTTGCGGGGTCGGCAACGCTTCCTGTTCGCCCTGCGGAGCAGGAGTATCAGCAACCTCCAAGTCTCTCAGCCAATCGGGAGCCTCAGCCTCTGGGGGAGGCAGTGTTTCCTCGGCCGGGGCAGTGACGCCTAGCTCCTTCATCCAATCTGGGGCATCCAAATCTGGGGCACCCAACTCTGGGACATCTTCCTCCGGTCCAGGTAACACGTCCTCGGGCCCCTGAAACGGTGCGGCGCCGGCGAGATCTTCCAGCCAATCGGGTACCTCTTCCGCATCCGGCGGATGCTCCGGGCGCTCTGGCGGTGGCTCCGCTTCGGGCCTTGATTCAGCGAATACACTCAGCCATTCAGGAGTCTCCTCGTCCGCCGGTGGGGTCGGGCGTGTTGGGGTCGATTCCGAGATCTCGTCGAGCCAGTCAGGGGTTTGATCTTCGATTCCTTCAGCTTCAGGGCGCGCCGGTTCACCCCAATCTACCGATGTGGCCAATTGGTCAGTCGGCGGCTCCACTTCTGTCTCAGCGGCCATCCTCTCTAACAGGCTGGCGACCTCGGACGCTTCTTCGCTTTCCAGAGGTTCGGCCACAATAGGCCCCTCGCTGATCGTAATATCGGGCGGAAGTCCGACCAACTCAGACGCTTCTTCGCCGTACTTGACCAGAAGAAGTTCAAGCCAGTCAGGGATCGCCTCGGCTTCGCCAGGGGTTTGCGAAGACTCGCCTTCTCCTGGCCCAGCATCGTCGAGGGCGGCCAATCGCTTCAGTGCCGACAGACCGTCCTCGGTCGGCTCATCGTTTGTTTTGCCATGGTTCTGATCAGCTACCATTGCGCTACCTCATTTTTTGCAGATGGCGGGCGGCACGTGATCTTAAGTGCCAACTAATAAGCGTCAGCCTTTGTTGTCAACCACCAGCCACCGGCCAATCAATCCACGTAAGGCCGATCAATGCCCAAGAGTACACGCAGGCCGGTGGCTGCGGTACCCAGGGCGACGCCCAACAATATGCCACGTGCGCCAGCCAGCGCCGGCACCTCAAGCACCCAGTCCTTGATGACTGGCAATTGGTCCCATAGTCGCGCGCCAATGGGGACCTGCCCCAGCAGCACGATAACGCCAAAAGTCACAAACAATCCAGTCTCCAGGCTCTTCACGCGGAACGCGCGGTAGGCGGCCACGATGCTGAAAAAGGCCAGCAGGGAGAAGAGCGTCGCCTCGAGCGGGAAAAGCACTACCTCGAAGACTTGTTGCATCCAGGCTGAGCCAGGCCCGCCGGTGAGAAAACCCATCCCCAGTGTGAAGAACAAAGCCCCTAACAGCACCCAACTATAGGGCCAGCCTTTGTCACGGCTATATATTTTGCCCAGGTGGACGGTAAGCACGTTAACCATTCCTAATACCAACGTAAAAGCCGCCACGATCGATGCTATGCGAACCAGATACAGTCCCAAGGCGTTGATGGAGTCGGAGTTGACAAAGAAATCGGCGAGAACCAACAGGCCCACGCTCATCGCCACGACGGTGGCTACTGTGCGACTGATCAAACGCCTTTACCTCGCTTTAAAACAGGGTGTTAATGATTACCAGTGCAACGATGACGAGAGCGATGACCCACCGCATGAAGTCCTGGGCCAACAAGCTGCCGATGTGCCAGGGTTTGCGTTTCAGATAAGCACCGGCCGCATACATTTCTTCTCCCATCAGTGTCTGGTCAGCGCTGACGTAGACGTAGGGTATTACGCTGGGGTCGCTGGCCCCGCCGATGTGCGCGATCTTTTTGCGATGGGCTGCCTCTCCCATCAAGAGATACTCGTCACCAAACTCGCCGATCATCACATTGGCGTCTACAGCTTCAATTCCCAGCACACCCATCACGCCCGCGGAGTAAGCCGCCGGTCCGGGCGCGATCCAGCGCACGTGGCGAGCAGCTTCGGCTGCCTCCTCCTGATCTGTCCCGTAGGGCCGTCGTATCACGTCTTGTGCTAACGGTAAGAGCGTGGGGTTAGCCAAGGTGACGATAGGTGGTACACCGGCGGCAGCTGATTGGTCGGCCAAGTATTCCATTACCGACAGGCCGGCCAGACTATCGGCCGTCGTGTCCCCAGTGATGCCACCCAGCCCCAACGAGATATGCACGGCCCGACCGGTCTCGATTGCGCGAGCCGTCACACCCTGTAACGCGTTGAAGGCCAGAATGGGGCGTAGGTCCGGGAAGTTTCCCTCTTGCACTCGTCGCCCCGAAAGATACAGGACAGGCAGAAAGACGACAAGAAGCAGAAGCAGCGCCAGTTGTATTTCGTTCATCGTCTTACCCTATTCTTTATGCTCCACTTTCACAGTTTCCAGCCTGGCGAGGAGTAACTCCAGGCGGTCCCGGTCGGCCAATAACGTGGCCAAGTCCATCGACAGTTCGCGGGCCACAAAAAGATCTGTTATTGGCTGGAACATCAGCAAGGCTTGGCTCCCCACAAAGCTGAGGGGCTTGTTCGCTTCCAGGAATGCGATAGCCGGCGTCACCAGACCCCACCGGGCAATGAGATGGGCTATCCGTTCTATGAATGGGTCCCCTGAAGTATCCATCTGCTTTGCCAAATCTCTCCAACGCTTTCTAAGCGCACTCTCAAAGCGCGCTGTCTAAGCGGTGCTGGCCGCCCAACGTGTTAGCCATCTCTGTACGGCGCCGGCTAGATGCTGCCAACCCGGTCGCTCGATAGCGTATATGGCTGCCTCAGCTTCTCTCGTTACCGCACCATCGAGTGCTGTATCGGCCTGGAGTGCACGCAATTTAGGCAGTGCTGCTGGGTCTCCAATGCGACCAATGGCCCAGGCCGCGTTACGGCGTACCTGAGGGTCCGGGTCGTCGAGCGTTGCCATCAGCTTCGGCCCTGCCTGCTGCGCTCGCATTGCCCCCAGGGCGTAGGTCGCGCTACGGCGCACCCAGGGTGATTCGTCGGTTAAGCAGCGCGTTAGCGGAGCGACTGCGCTGCCCTCACCGATGTGCCCCATCGCCCGGATTGCCGTCCGCCGCACCCACGGCGACTCGTCCTCTAACAAGGCGGTGAGGCGCAACACGGCCGGTCGATAGCCTCGGCGGCCCAAAGCTTCAGCCGCACTCTGTCGGACCAGCGTTTCTTCACTGTCCAGAGCTTGCAGCAATGGTTCTGGGTTGGCTCGGGATGCATACCCTAGTGCATCGGCTGCCGCAGCCTGCTCTCGGGGCGAGCCACCCTCCAGGGCATCGAACAGGATGGCCGTTACTCGCGGCCGGCCCGCCCCCGCCAGCGTCAAACCAGCACGCCAGCGTACAAACGGATGGTCGTCCTCCAGCGCCTCCGCCAGAGCCGCCAGAGCTTCCGGCCGCTGAGCACGCGCCTCACCTAGCAGTTGCGTCGCCGCCCCCCAGCGATTGGCTGGGTTCTTTGATTTCAATAACTCAATAAGATCTTCTGCCACCGTTTGATCACCCTGAACCTCAGGAAACACCAAACACAGGCCACTTTGCATCGCCGCCTGTTACATTATGTCATGTGCGAGTATACCACACCTGGACGGACCTTGCAAGGAATATAATACCACAATATGTAGTATATATCAAGAGGCAATTACGCAAGATATAGGGGTTGGTGGAGAGTGGGCGGTAGACAGTGGACGGTAAATTGGTAGATTGGTAAGCTGATAGGCTGAGAGACCGGGTAAACGGCCTCCACCAGTCTGCGAATCTACCAATTTATCAGTCTGCCGCCCACTGATTGTCAGAGCGTTCGGCTCACCGCTTCGGCTATTGGTCTCAGTTGATCCATCAACTCGGCGAAGCGAGTTGGCCTCAGCGATTGGGCGCCATCGGACATAGCTAGCTCTGGATTGGGGTGGACCTCGATGATGAGACCGTCGGCACCAGCGGCTACCGCGGCCTTTGACGTTGCGTTGACCAGGCGCCACTTTCCCGTTGCGTGGCTGGGATCTACGACGACGGGGAGATGAGTCAACTCCTTTAACACTGGCACCGCATTGATATCCAATGTGTTGCGGGTGTACGTTTCAAAGGTGCGAATCCCGCGTTCACACAGCATCACTCGCCGGTTGCCGTGCGACAAGATGTACTCGGCGCTCATCAGCAGTTCTTCGATAGTAGACATCATGCCACGTTTCAACAGGACTGGCATTCCTGATTCGCCGACGGCGTGGAGCAGTGCGTAGTTCTGCATGTTGCGCGTGCCGATCTGGAGCACATCGGCGTACTGGGCCACCAGAGGCACCTGCTCTGGAGCCATCACTTCGGTGACGATGGCCAACCCTGTCGCCTCACGTGCCTCGGCCAGGTACTTCAACCCCTCTTCCCCCAGCCCCTGGAAGCTGTAAGGCGAGGTACGGGGTTTGAAGGCTCCGCCGCGCAACAAGTGGGCACCTGCCTCTTTGACGGTGTGCGCCGTCTCGATGATTTGATCTCGGCTCTCGACGGCACAAGGTCCAGCCATAACAATCACTCTCTGCCCCCCGATGCTGTGCCCGTTGAGTTGAAAAACAGTATCGTTTGGCTGAAAATCGCGGCTGGCCAACTTGAAGGGACGCAAGATAGGCACGATACGCTCCACGCCGCGCATTCGCCCCAGGCTGTCCTTATCGACCGGGCGTTCATCGCCGATTACGCCGATGATGGTCCGTTCCTCGCCCTGCGACAGGTGACTCTGAAAGCCCAGACTCTCCACTCGCTGGACCACGTAATCAATATCTTGCTGGCTGGCACCCATTTTCATGATAATAATCATGGCTGAAATCTCCTTCCCATTGGGCAAGACAAACGGTAGGGATTGATGCGGCTTCCCGTGACCGTTATTGCCGTTGCTTGCCGCTTGCCAGATGGCTGGCCCAGTGTGAGGGCTCTGTCCTCGCGAAGTGTGAGGGCGTCGTCCTGGATTCGCGTGTGGTTCCTCGATGTGAAGAAACTGGCCGCATAACCATTTTTCTCCTCCTGATTCCTATTTTTGAGAAGCGCGGTCGGGTCGTAAATGCACCGCGCCATTAAGATAGACGTGCCGGATCTCAGAAGCCGGCTTCTCGGTGTTCCAGTGCACAAGTATGCGGATACAATGTTTGAGGCCGTGGGGCACGGTAATCTCGTGCGCACACAGCAGTGCCACGTCGTGCCAACCTAGTTGACGGGCGGCCAGCGCGGGGTATTCGGAGGTGAGATCGCGGGTGGTGGTGAAGATGGCGCTGGCAACATCGTCGGCTTGGACACCGTTGGCTTCGATCATCTGGGTGAGCAACTCGCGAGTCGCGCTGAGTATGGCCTCGCAGGTGTTTTCTTCTACTGTGGTCGCCCCCCGAACTCCGCGGCAAACGATCATAGATTCTTCTACCTTTCTTCCTGATTGAGATAAAGAAGAAGGGCGTGGAACTCGCTGCCCCACGCCCTTTGTTACCGTTAACCTTTGTCGGGCTAACCCGACCCAGCACCAAGCAGCGCAGGCCATACCTCCGCATAGAAATAGTAACCAAAGAAAAATGCGCCGATGGTCAACGCCGTTAACCAGAACCGACGGGCGCGTTCCTCGGCCACGTTCAAAATAGCTACGCGATAGATATTCTTGCGCTTGGTAGGCATCTATATACCTCGATTGGACATTTGTGGCTATCATATCACATCAAACCTTAGCTGTCAAGGTTTTTCTTGGCATTTCAGGTGCGGATTTCAGACCCGTTAAGCGCCTCTCGAAGTTCGACGGCCAGTTCCTGGACGCGCTCAATCGACTCGCCGGCCTGCTCTACCAGGGCGCTGCCCACGATGACGCCCTCAGCCAGTTGCGCGACGGCTTTGGCCTGCTCGCCAGTTCCAATGCCAAACCCGACGGCCAACGGCTTATGAGCGACAGCGCGCACTCGGGCTACAAACTCGGCGAGACCGGGTGGGGCCGAATCGCGAGCACCGGTGACACCCGTCAACGACACGAGATAGATGAAGCCTTGCGACTTTTCGGCAACCAGTGCGGTTCGCTGTGGCGAGCTGGTGGGGGCCAGCAGATAGACCAAGGCCAGGCCGTGCTGCCGGCAGGCATCCTCCAGCTCACCCGCCTCTTCAGGCGGCAAATCAGGCACGATAAATCCATCGACGCCGCTAGCTACACTGTCGGCCACACAGCGTCGCACGCCATACGCCAGGATCGGATTGACGTAGCTCATCAGTAGAGCGGGTGTCCCTACGTCGCGATTCCGCAACTCGGCCACCGTCGCCAGACATTGGGACAACGTGACGCCGTTCTCCAACGCGCGTTGGGTGGCCGCCTGGATGGTAGGGCCGTCGGCCAATGGGTCAGAGAAGGGCACCCCCAGTTCCAGGAGGTCGGCGCCGGCCGCGACCAACGTCTCTATCACCTCCAGCGACGCCTGGGGTGTGGGGTAGCCCAACACGGCGTAAGGCATAAAAGCGGTTCGGTGGGCCGGGAATGCGTTGGCGATACGTTCAGTTCCGTTCATAGTGGATTCTCCGATTCCCTGACTCCCTGACTCCCCGATTTCTGCATCACCGTGTCTAGGTCCTTATCCCCGCGCCCTGACAGGTTCACAATCACGATCGCGTCGCGAGGCATAGCAGGGGCGCACTTGACCACCTCGGCGACCGCGTGGGCTGATTCCAGGGCAGGGATAATGCCTTCCAGTTTTGCCAACAGATGGAAGGCGGCCAGCGCCTCGTCATCGGTGGCGTACGTGTAGCTCACACGCTCTTGGTCACGCAGCAGGGCGTGTTCGGGGCCTACCGCCGGATAATCGAGGCCGGCGCTGATGGAGTGGGTCTCCATGATCTGCCCATTGGCGTTTTGCAGTACGAAGGAGCGAGTACCGTGTAACACACCCACCCGCGCGCGTTGTGGGTCGGCGAAGCGGGCAGCGTGTCGTCCGCTGGCGATGCTCTCCCCCCCAGCCTCCACTCCAACCATATCCACGTCCTGGTCGGCCAGGAAGGGGTGGAACAACCCAATGGCGTTGGACCCGCCCCCCACGCACGCGATAAGCAGATTGGGAAGCCGGCCCTCGGCTTCCAGGATCTGCCCCCGCGCCTCACGCCCGATGACGTTTTGAAAATTGCGTACCAGGGTGGGATAAGGGTGGGGTCCCAGCGCCGAGCCAAGCAGATAGTGGGTCGTCTCCACGTTCGTTACCCAGGCACGGATGGCTTCGTTGACGGCGTCCTTTAGCGTGCGGCTGCCGCTATCTACCGGGCGAACTTCGGCGCCCAGCAGTTGCATGCGGTAGACGTTGGGCTGTTGGCGGGCGATGTCCACGGTGCCCATATAGACCACACACTCCAGCCCTAGGAGAGCGCAGGCGGTGGCGGCGCCAACCCCATGCTGGCCGGCCCCCGTCTCAGCCACAACCTGTCGTTTACCCATGCGTTGGGCCAGCAATGCCTGGCCCAACGCGTTGTTTATTTTGTGAGCGCCAGAGTGGGCCAGGTCTTCGCGTTTGAGGTAGATTTTGGGACCCTCCAGGTAGTCGCTCAAGCGGGCGGCGAAGGTGAGCGGCGTGGGTCGCCCCACGTAGGTATGCAGTAAGCCTTGGAGCTCGGCTTCAAAAAGTGGATCGCCCTGAGCCTCAATGTAGGCGGTTTCCAGTTCATCCAGGGCAGACATAAGCACTTCAGGCACGAATTGGCCTCCATACGGGCCAAACTTACCGCGTGTGGCAGTAGACGTTAGTGTGTTCACTGGGTCTTCTCTCCTTGAGTATCAGGGAAGAGACCCTAAGAGTTTAAGGCGACGCACCCTTAGGGTCTATACTGTCACCTCGGATGGCTTTCACAGCCGTGACGAAGGCGCGCAGCGCGTCGTGGTCTTTTTGTCCTGGCGATTCTTCAACACCACTGGACACGTCCACTCCCCACGGCTGAACAGAACGCACTGCCTGGGTCACATTGGCCGGGGTGAGACCTCCGGCCAGCAACAACGGGTGCTGGCTGGCAAGCGAGGCGGCCAGGCTCCAATCGCCGGTCACCCCCGTGCCACCTGGCCAGTGGGGATGGTAGGCATCAATCAGGAAGGCCGGGAGGCGTCCCCCGCGCCGAAGGCGGGGCGGCAGCGCGTACTGAGGTACCAGGCCCCTTGCCTCCTCAAGCGTGCGGGGACGCAGCGCCTTGTAGGCACGCCCGCACACAGGTGATCGCCCGTCGTCCAGGCCCAACGCCGCGGGAGGTTCCTCGCCGTGGAGTTGGGCCTGATCCAGGCCGCAGAAGCTGAGAACCTGCGCAACCGTCTCGGGCGAATCGTTGACAAACACCCCCACGGTCAATACTCGCCCGTGAGTTAGTACTCGCGCATGCTCCGCCGTAGCCAGGATGTCACGGACCTGTTCTGGCGTCACATAGCGCGGGCTTTTGGGAAAGAAGATGAAGCCCAGCATATCTGCGCCGGCCGCCATCGACGCCCCGGCGTCGGCCGCGTTGGTTAGGCCACAAACCTTAACCTTCACGTCCACTGATCAACTCCCGCACTTTGGCTCCAGGATCTGGGGCGGTTACCAACGCCTCGCCGACTAGCATGGCATCCACGCCAGAAGCAGCCAGCCGCGCCGCATCGACGCGTGTCTGGATGCCGCTTTCGGCCACAAAACAAACATCCGGCGGAACTAGGGAACGCAGCCTCAGACACGTGTCCACGTTGACGCTGAAATCGCGCAGATTCCGGTTGTTGACGCCAACCAGCCGGGGAGCCAGTGGCAGTACGCGCATAAGCTCCTCCCTATCGTGAACTTCGATCAGCGCCGCCATCCCTTGTGCCTGGGTAAGGGACAGCAACTCCGCCAGGTCAGCGTCAGGAAGAATTGCGGCGATGAGCAGCAGAGCGTCAGCGCCAGCGGCGCGCGCTTCGTAGATCTGGTAGGGATAGATGATGAAATCTTTGCGCAACAGAGACACCTCAGGTCGATCCGAAGCTAGCAGGTGCGAGGCGAGTTGAGAGCGGATTTGCGTTATATACGCCAGACTACCCTGGAAGAAGGGCTCGTCGGTCAACACGCTGATGGCGGCCGCGCCGTTAGCCGCATAGGTAGCGGCCAGGTGACTGGGGTCAAAATCGGGGCGCAGCAGGCCCTTACTGGGCGATGCACGTTTGACCTCGGCGATGAGAGCCACGTCCGGCGCGGATCGTAGGGCGGCAACAAAGTCACGCGGAGGCGGCGCAACGGCAGCGCGAGCCCGCAGGGCCTCGAGCGGTAGGTCCCGCATCCGACAGGGCAGCTCTTTGGTTCGCTTGTAGTCAACGATTCGATCAAGAATGGTCATTGTTCAGAATTCAGTGGTTCGCCTGTGAAAACTCGATCAAATGGTCCAACACCCGCTGGGCTGAGCCGCTGTCGATACTACCCTCGGCCAGCCGGACGCCTTCCGGCAGTGTTTGGGCCTGCCCCCCAACGAAAAGGGCGGCGGAGGCATTCAGAACCACCACGTCTCGGCGGGCGCCGTTGATCGTACCTGACAGAATCCCCCGGGTAATCGCGGCGTTCTCGGTTGCGTCCCCACCGCGCAAATCTGCGGGGCGCGCGCGGTGGAAGCCCAGGTCAGCCGGGTCCAGGATATGTGTCTCCACCCGTCCGTCGCGTAGTGCACTGACCCGGTTGGGGCCGCTCGTGGTCAACTCGTCCAGCCCGCCCGAACCGTGGACGACGAACGCGGCCTCACTTCCCAACGTCCCCAGTACGTGGGCCAGTGTTTCGGTCAGGTCTGGGTCATATACCCCTAAGACCTGCGCCGAAGCGTTGGCTGGGTTGGTCAGTGGACCGAGGACGTTAAAGATTGTTCGCACGCCTAACTCGCGGCGTGGGCCGATAGCGTGCTTCATGGCCG
>JAUVPY010000048.1 GCA_030598425.1 Anaerolineae bacterium | reverse complement strand
TACGAACCGCCTTTGGCCTGGGCACCTTCCCGGTGGTGGTCAAGGATGCCATGAACATGATCGGGGTGCCGGCTGGCCCGGCCCGGCGGCCGCTTCGTTCACTGACGGGCGAAGCCAGAGACAAACTGAGACAAGTTCTAGAGCAGGTGGGAGCCCTGTAGCTGCCTACACCCCTAGCTCCTGCACCACTTCAGCCAACGTATCCATGCCTCGTTCCAGGAGATCCATATCGGCCTGGCAGCCCATGTGGCCAAGCCGGAAGACCTTATCTGCCAGCGGGCCATACGATCCGCCAACAACCATGCCGCGGCGGCGCAAGGCAGCGTCCAATTGATTCCAACCCACCCCTTCGGGAACCTTGACCACCGTCACCGTGGGGGCCGACGTAGCTGGATCACGCGGGAAGAGGGAGAGTCCCATCTCCTGCACTCGCTTGCGGCAGTAGGCGGCTGCTTCCTTGTGGCGGGCGAACGCCACCTCCAGGCCTTCGTCCAACAGCAAGCCGCTCGCGGTGCACAAGCCAGCCACAGCGTGCCAGTTGGGTGTGTAAGGGAAATAGGCATCAGCTAGCGCAGTACGGAATGGGGCCAAAGCATCATAGCCCTGGTAGCCCACCTCGTCGATAAAGCCCCACGCCCGCTCGCTGACGGCCACAATACCCAGGTCGGGCAGCGAAGAAAACACCTTTTGCGTGCCGCCCAGACACAGGTCAATCCGCCACTCGTCGGCCTTCACCGGCGCGCCTCCCATGCTGGCGACGGCATCCACGTAATAGAGGGGCACGTCGTAAGCCCCCACCAGCGCGCCCACCTCAGCGGCCGGGTTCATAATGCCTGAAGGAGTTTCACAGTGGACCAGGGTGACCATTTTGGGGCGGAAACGACGGATAGCCTTTTCCACGCGAGCCAAGTCGGTCGCGGCTTGGTCGTAATCAAAGCCGACGGTCTCCACCTCAGCGCCAACAGCGCGCGCCATGTCGCCGATACCGTAGCCAAACACCCCGGTGGCGATGGCCAGCACCTTCTCGCCCGGTTGCACGGCGCTTTTTAAGGCTCCCCAAAGGGCGACCATCCCCTCACCGCTCATCAGAGCGATCTGGTTCTGGGTTCCCATTATGTGCTGCAATTGAGACTGTACATCTCCATATAGCTTAAGGAACTCCGGCTCCAGGTCGGCTGAGCCGTAATCCACCTGATAGGCAGCCAGCACTTCTTGACACACAGCCGTCGGACCAGGTACCAAAGGGATTTCATAGGTCTGCATCGTAAAACTCCTGTAGTTTTCGTAGCAAAGAAACCCGATTCTTACACATACGGGACGCCTTCACACCTGAACAGTACCCATTGTTCAGTACAAACTTGCTTCCAGACGGTTAGAAACCGGGCCTGTGAGTTAGTAGTTCACCACGGTGGCGACAATATGACGAAGGCGAGGATGCAGATCACCGTGCAGATCAGCATCAGCACCAAGACTAGGGTGATGGCGATAAAGGGTCGGCGGTCAGGCTTGGTCGAGTCGTCCAATGGTATATCAGCGTCGATCGACTCGATGCTTGACGCCGGCGGCGGGGCAACGGGAGACTCTGCACTTGGTTCCTCTGAGATAACCGAAAAAGACGGCTGATCGATCTCAGGCGTAATGCCAAAGGCCGCCAGTCCTTTGCGCGCGGCTTGGTTTTGAGGATTGATGGTCAACACATTCTCCAGGCAGATGATGCGCTCCTCATCGCTGTCTACCACGCCGCTCATCCAAAGCCAGGCCTGTTCGTTACGCTCGTCGGCATCGAGCACGGTCTCCAGCAAGTGACGGGCCTCTGCCTTGCGGCCTGCCTTGGCGGCCGCAGCTGCTTGACGTAGCGTAGTTTCTATGTCCATCTCTCAGTCCAACTCACCACGCCGGGAACGGCGCTTCTCGCGCCGCCGCCGGCGGGAAGCCCGGCCGCCGGCGGCGCCCTCAGGCTCCAATACACGAGTGGCAGTGATCCAGGCAACGCAATTTTCGTCATAGCCCATGAAAACGTCGGCAGCCATGATGGCCCCCTTGATTTCCGGCTCAACGGGATTGGTGATGGCCGCCGTCAGGCCGTTGGCAACCATCATCGCCAGAAACGTACCATTGAGCACCACCCTCCCCGGCAGCCCGAAAGAGACATTGCTGGCGCCGCAGACCGTGTTGACGCCTAGCTCCTCTCGTACGCGGCGCGTGACTTGCATGGTGGTCCATCCGGCCCCTGGTACAGCACCAGCGGGTAACACCAACGGGTCAATCAGAACGTCGGCCCTTGGAATACCATGGTCCAACGCCGCATCGACGATCTTTTTGGCAACAGCAAATCTCTCGTCAGGGTCGTGCGAGATGCCCGTCTCATCGTTAGAGATGCCGATAACGGCCGCTCCGTGCTTCTTGATCAGCGGCAACACGCGCTCCAGTCTTTCCTCCTCTCCTGTGACCGAGTTGACCACAGGCTTGCCCTCGACGACGGCCAACCCGGCCTCCAACGCAGCCACCACAGACGAGTCGATGGAGATCGGCACGTCTACTGTGGATTGGACGATCTCGATCGCTTCGGCCAGGATGGCTGGTTCGTCGGCCATGGGGATGCCAGCGTTGACGTCCAGCATATGGGCACCAGCCTCCACCTGGGCAATCGCATCGGCGCGCACCCGTTCGTAGTTTCCGGCTGCCATCTCGGCCGCGAGCTGCTTGCGGCCGGTCGGGTTGATACGCTCACCAATGATGACCAAAGGACGGTCAGGGCCTATAATGACTGTTTTTGTCTTCGACTCGAGTACCGTCTCCACACCTATACCCTTTCGCTAGGATCTCTTCGAATTATACCACCAGTCGGGCAGATCACAGAGTCTGGTTGATCGCTGCATCGGCGATGCGGGGCAAGACTTCGGCCAGGTCGGCGTGGATAAGCACGTCGGCACGTCTGTCGAGGTAGGTAGGCTCATAATTGACAATAATGAGCCTTGCGCCGTGACCGAGGGCCATCGACGGCAAATCGGAGACCGGTTCCACCGTCAGTGACGAGCCGATGACGACCATCAAATCACAGTCTGTGGTGTCTTGCCGGGCGGCCGTTAGCACGTCCAAAGGCAGTTGTTCGCCAAAGAGAATGACGTTCGGCTTCATCACGCCACCACAGGCGCAGTGAGGAACCTGGTCACCGTCAAGAAACTCCTCAAGCAGAGCATCGGATGGCACGACCTGGGAGCAGCGAATGCAAGTAGCCTCACGCATATGACCGTGTACCTCGTGCACGCGCTGCGAGCCTGCCTTTTGGTGCAAGCTATCTATGTTCTGGGTGATGACTGCCTGCAACAGGCCAGCCGCCTCCAATCGAGCCAAGGCGTAGTGAGCCGGGTTGGGCTGCGCTTCCAACATGGTGCGGGCCAACGGCCGTATCCAGTCATAAAAATCTTGGGGATGCAGTCGAAAGGCAAATATGGAGGCCACGGCCATAGGGTCCACCTGATCCCACAAGCCTGAGGCAGGGCTGCGGAAATCGGGGATACCGGAGGGCGTACTGTGTCCAGCCCCGGTCAGAGCGACGGCATATTCTGACTGGCTGAACAACTCGGCGGCACGGGCGATGAGTTTCTCAAGTTCCTGCATGAATTCTCCTGGCCGGGGTGGATCCGATGATCGAAATACCCAAAGGGCACGATGTCATCGGCTGATACAAGAAGTGCGTTGCCCGTGCTGATCGCAGGGTCAGTGAAGACGCACTAAAGCGACTCCTCAAACCCGTTGTTAACGGGTTTCGGAAACCAGCGAGGTGTTTTCGAAAGGGATCTACCGGCAACGCCTCGCGACGCTACAGGTCGAATAGGAGCGGCTGGCTTGCCTGGATGGGAGGCACGTCCCCTCCGGCGACGCGATGCGCCCAACGTGTTGTCTCCGGCAGACGATAACCACGACAGCAGGCCGACACATACTCGACACTGGTCGCCAGGTCAACTCGATGACCGATGGATACGTATACCGGTTTCACCCTCCGCCGCGTGCGCAGCACAGCGCCAATGGCCTCTCCCTTGTCTACGAGAGACGCGTATTCGCCAGGTTCCTCCCCTGGCTCGTCGTGCTGGCCACACAGCCGCGACTTGGCGCAGCCAATAGCCGGCATATCCACTAGCAACCCAATGTGGCTGGCGATGCCCAGCCGGCGGGGATGCGCCAACCCTTGCCCGTCAAAGATAAGCAAGTCAGGCGTAGTACTCACTCGCTCCAAGGCATCCAGAACTACCGGGCCTTCACGGAAGGCCAACAGACCAGGCACGTAGGGAAAGGTGACGGGCCGAGTGGCGATGGCGTAGTCAACCGGATCCAGCCCTCCAAAGTCGAGGATCACCACGGCGGCGCGCGCCACATCGTCACGAACACTGACGTCAATCCCGGCTACGTGGCGCACCGGCCCCATACGGAGCTGACGCTCCACCCTGGCAGCCAGATCGCTTTGCACGTCGGAAGCTTCTTGTGGCGAAAGGTCCCAGGAATGCGACGATTTCATCGGTATGTCTCGAAATGAGTGCTCACGCCTACCCACAGGGTAGAATAAACCTGAATGTACTTCCCTCCCCCACTGTGCTCTCAGCCCAAATACGCCCGTGGTGCAGCTCGACAATTTGCCTGGCGATGTGCAAGCCCAAGCCAGTTCCCTCAGGTCCCTCGCCGCCCTCATAAGGCACCCGGTAAAATTTGTCAAAAACCCGATCCAGCGCGTCGGCGGGAATGCCAATGCCGGTATCACTCACCTCTACCAGCACCTGGTCATTGGACTGCTGCGCGCTGATCCACACCCGTCCTCCTTCGGGTGTGAACTTGACGGCGTTACCGACGAGATTGGTGGCTACCTGCTCAAGCCAGCCCTGGTCGCCGACGACGGGCGGCAGTCTGGCCGGCAGATTGCTCTCCAGAGCTATGCCCTTCGCCTGGGCCATGCCTTGCAGTGTGGAGACCGTCTGCCCCAATACGTCCAGCAGTTGCACGGACTCGCGCTCCATCTCGAACTTGTCTGACTCCAGCCTCGAGATGTTTAGCAGGTTGTCCACCAACTGGGCGAGTTGCTCCGCCTGCCGGCCGATGATGCCCAAGAACTCCCGCTGCGTCTCCGCATCGGGCACCTCGCCGTCAAGGATGAGACGCACAAACCCCTGGATGGAGAAGAGCGGTGTGCGCAGTTCGTGCGAGATGGTGGAAAAAAACTCATCCTTCATCTCTTCAATCTCGCGCTCTTTGGTCACATCGTGGATCACGCGTACCTCGCCCATGCGCTGCCCGGTCTCGTCGTTGACGGGAGTGGAGAAGATATGTAGCCTACGAGGCTTGAGCGCTTCACCACCTGATCCAGTCCGCGAAATCTCAGCTTCGTGGGCCAGCACGCCAGTACGTTCTTTGACGGTGGCCGGCTCGCAGATGGCGCGCAGCCGAGGATCCGCTTCGGGGGAAACGGCCGGCTGCCCCAAGATATCCGCCCGTCGCATACCCAACATCCTGGCCAGCGCCGGGTTACAGCTTACCACAACCTTATGTCGATCAAGCATAAGCAACCCATCCGCCATGTAGCGAATGATCGCATCGGTGCGTTTTTTCTCCGAAAGCATCTCTGAGAAGAGGCGTGCATTTTCTATGGCAATGGCTGCTTGAGCAGCGGCAATGGTAAGCAGTCGTTCCTGGTCAGGGCCAAAGGCATCAGGCACCCGTTCGTCCACGTTGATGACGCCGATCACTCGCCCCTTCACCTGCATCGGGACGGCCAACAGCGATCTGACCTCCCTGTCAAAAAAGATGTACTCGGGGTCCTCTAGCGTATCGATCAGGTAAACGGTACGGGCTTCGGCGGCGGCACGGCCAGCAATCCCCTCGCCCAGACGCAGTCGGGCCGCATCGCGCCACTCGGGTTTGAGACCGGCTGCCGCTTTGATCTCCAGCATCTGGCTCGTCTCGTCAAGCAGGAAGATACAACAGCCCCGGCAACTCAAGGCCCGCCGGATGGACCGAACGATGGCATCCAGCACCTCGGCCAAATTCAAGTTGGCAGCGAATTCATTGGCCAGGGTGTAGAGTTCGCTAACCTCGCTGAGACGCTGGCGTGTCTCGTTGAAAAGGCGGATGCGTTCCATAGCCACCGCCGTCTGATGCGCCAACGTCTGGCAAAGCTGCACTTCATCAGTCGAGAACTTTCGGGATGCCCGTCGGTCGTAGAGTTCTACCAGCCCGATGACGCGGCCTTCCAGTTGTAAGGGAACCACCAACAACGTCTTCCAGCCGGGCGCACCCCAGGGCGCAGGACTGGTGGTCGTATCCACGCCTCCTCCAACCATCAGGACAGGTCGGTCCGTTTGCAGAACGTGGGAGGCGATCGGATCGTCGCTGAGAGGCATGGCCTGACCTACCGTGCGCCAGGTGCGGGAGGGGTTTTGAGCGCCGGCGACAACATACTCGGCGACGGGGATAAGCATATCGCTCTCGAGGTCCCACTGACAGACAGCGCAGCCACCGACGGCGGCCGCCTCGGTCAGCTTGGCCGCTATCGTTCGAAGCACGCTATCTGCGTCCAAGTTGGCACTAATGGCGGCGCTGGTTTCGTATAGAACGGTCTGTTCACGCAGGCGCCGCTGCATAGTCACATGCAGACGCGCATTTTCGATGGCGATTGCCACCTGGTCCGCCACGGCGCGGAGCACAAACAGGTCGGGCCCAGCAAAGGCGCTGGCCTGATCGCTCTGGACGTCGAGCACACCCAGAACGCGGCCCGCCACCTTAAGAGGAACGGACATCTCCGACCGGATATCCGGCAGCATTGGATGAGCCTTATAGCGGGCGTCGCTGGCCACATCCGGGACGTCGGCTGGCTCACCTCGGGCCGCCACCCAGCCGACGATTCCCTCCTCACCCACTCGCAGCGTACGAAAGTCACCGGGTTTTGCCGGTTGACCGTTCCATAGCCCTCCACCCATGACAACCTGCTGGCCGGCAGCATCCATCAAGAAGAGGTGTACGTATTGGTAGCCAAAACTCTGGTACATCAAAGACACAACTTGCTCCACCAGAGTCTCGGGATTTAGGATGGCGACGATCTCGCGACTGAAATCGATAAGGGTAAACAATTGGGAAGCAGATGGCTGGGCGGGAGGGGTAGCCAGGCGGGCGGCTTCAGCCAGGATGGCGCTCTGACAGGCCATCAGATGTCGCCAAAGATCGGGGGCAGGCGGCACGTCGCTGGCGCTCAAGAGGTCAATTACCACCTCAAACTGAGCTGAGACGACACCAATAGGGTCAGCTTGCGCCCCATCCAATTGAGACAGAAGATGGGCCAGGCCAGCCCGGTCGCCAGCCAGTGCAGCTTTGGCCATCTGAGTCCAACCATCGAGCTGCACGGGCCTCGTCTCTCGACGTGCACCGGCCTGCGCGCTCGCTTCAGTCAGCCAAGCTTCCAACCTGGGCCACGCCGGGTGTGGGGCTGGCTCTTGATATGCCTCAGCCACGTGATAAGGTCCTCTCCGAACCCCTTCAGAATTCGTAAATCGTAAGGCGTAAAACGTGAACTGGCCAACTCGTACTGGATTGTAACCCACGGCGGCAGCGGGTGCAAGTTGGGTTTGATAAGCTTATCTTCTGCCCGCACCCCCGCCCGATGCGGCGGGATTCTTGTTTTGTCAAGGAATCGTTAGAGTTTTCGAAGATTCTATTTGAAGGCGACGGGTAAATGTGATACAATGACACAACTCAACCGCCAGGTATTCTATCAACGAATCTTGCTGTCACCGCTAAGGAGAAAGAGTGACCGAGAAGGTCCCGCAAAAAGAGGGGGTTTCCTATCTTGCTGGGACTTCGTCAAGCTGATTTAGAAGTCAAACAGAGTGAAAGGCAGAAAAGGAATGACTTATGATGTGCAGCTAATTATTGCAGGGGGCGTGGTGGGCTTTGTGAGCAGCGCGCTCATGGCCGTTCTGGTGCATCTTCTTCGCAGCCGACAACAAGTGAGACAGTGGAAGCGAGAGGAAGAAGAACAAATATTGGACTGGAAACGCGAGGATTTGCAGCGCAAGTACGAAGAACTCAAGAATGAAGAAGAGAGGCTTGTTGGATCGATCAAGGAAAAAGACGCAGAGATTGATAGGCTTGCCGGGGAAGAGGAGAGACTTCTGGCTGAGAATAAGCAACTTAGGGAACGCATACTCGACAAGCTGTAGTACACTGTCAGGCAACTTCCGACGACTTGTAGTCGCGACCATAGTCGCTCATTACGCGGGAAAAACGACTGACGTCGTTACTACGAATTTGTTAAGACTTGTCTGACACCGTAGTAGGTGAACCGGCTTGAAAAAATGAGGGATTGTCGTACCCCACCAGCCTGAATTGCTATGAGCCCGGCTGAGGCGATGGCCAATGGCCAGCCAACCCTGTATTTCTTCCAGCCGGCTGAGATATGCCAGGTTCGATACTGCCGCCAGGCCGAGCAAATTGCGGCCGAGCTGGTAGAGCGTTTCCAGGACCGAGTAAACTTTATGCCGGTCACCGGGTATGCCACTCGAGGCGATCACGTCCCCGACGGCGTCCCTCGACTGGCCTTTGACAAGTGGGATGTGTGGCCCGTGCCACCCATTTCAGACTGGCTGCCGGAGCCAACCACGACCTGGTTTGGCCTGGGTCTGGAGGTGCCAGAAGTGGTGCTGGTCGACGGCGACGGCTATGGGGTCTACCACGGGACTGAGACGTTTCAGATGGCCGAGCTTGAGCCGTACGTACAGCAGTTGCTGGGGAAATGAGGTGTATGTTGGGTTTCACCCAGAGGGTGAAACCCAACATACAGGGCTATTCAGGGCGGTACACGGCCTGCGACATATCGCCCACAAATTGAGGCAGGTCGGGATGGCCCAATAGCTGGCGAATAGCGTGGGCGTCGCCCGTGTGGAACCAGTAATGGAAAGTGTTCCTCAAGAGCAGCGTGCCGATGCTCTCTGGCAGGGGTTTACCATTCCACTCCAGATGGGTGCCTGGCTGCTGAACAGTCAGCGCGACCAAATACTCATCAGCCGCGTTGGTGATAGACCGCCACACCGCCCACATTTCCTCCAAAGGGGGCCTGCTGGGCGGTTGCCCAAACCCGACCAGCTTATACAAGTCGGGCGCCAGATTACCCCCTTGGGCCACCATGACCCAGTAAAAATGCTCCTGGCTGGCCAGGTGCCCGATGATCCAACTGATGCAATTCATAGGCTCGAAGCGATGGCGGGCATCCTCGTCAGAGATTCCCTCCAAGCAGCGCACCAATTCGCTACGAGAAAAGTGCAACTGCGTGACTAAGGGATGGGGGTTCATTCTTCTGCTCCTTAAAGAAAGCCAAACGATTTCCGAAGCTGACTCGGTCCGAGATTGTCAGGAACGTCCGTGCAAGGTAGGGAGAGGGTAAACTATAGACACGACCTTGTCAAAAACAAGGGTGATACGACCCAGTGCAGTCTTATGGGAGCTTGATCAAGTTCAACGAAGTTGTGACGAACATTTCCCTTGGTTGACTGGGTAGCTGTCACAGTATAGAATACAGTTGAAATCGCCCGCGATGCCACTGGCGTCCGGGCGCTTTGGCGCTAACTTGGTCCACCGAGAAACGCCTTTGGAAGGCGACGGGTGCGTAGGTTCCAGTAAGATAGAGACATCACGTGTAGTCTGTACTTAGATGAGAAGCGTGTATGATAGTGTATATGATATTCCTGAAAGTCTTGTCCTTTATCGTCGGGGCGATGATCGTGGCTGGCGCGCTGCTCTCGGCCATCGAAACGCTGGTGCTGCCGCGCGGCGCGCCCAATCTGCTCACGCGCGCTGTCTTTGTGTTTGTGCGGCACCTTTTCGATCTTCGCTTGCACTGGGTACGTTCCTACGCCGGACGTGACCGAGTGCTGGCCTTCTTCGCCCCGGTCAGCTTGCTCCTGCTGCTCCCGACGTGGCTTACCATGGTGCTGATCGGATATATGGGCATGTTTTGGGCTGTGGGCGCCGGCTCCTGGAACGAAGCATT
>JAUVPY010000286.1 GCA_030598425.1 Anaerolineae bacterium | reverse complement strand
TTCGAGGATGCCCAGCAGGCACGCGCTGCCGCCGAGCGGGCCAGCCACGCCAAGAGCGCGTTCCTGGCCAGTATGAGTCACGAAATACGCACCCCGCTCAACGCCGTCATCGGCTTCACCCGTATCGTCCGGCGGAAAGGCGTCGAGGACCTGCCCCCCAAACAGGTCGAAAACCTGGATAAAGTCCTGTCCAGCGCTGACCACTTATTGGGGCTGATTAACACTATTCTCGATATTGCCAAGATTGAAGCGGGAGGCGTGGATGTGCAGCCCACCACTTTTGATGCCGCCACGCTGGTCGAGGAGAGCACCACCAGCGTGCAACCGCTGATCAAAGAGGGGCGGGTCCAACTGAAGACAGAGATGGAACCCGATCTGCCGTCAATCTATTCTGATCAAGATAAGATCAAGCAAATCCTGATCAATCTGCTGAGCAACGCGGCCAAATTCACGTCCGAGGGACACATCACCGTCAGCGCCCGCCACCAGGAGGAGATGCTGGAGATCGCTGTTAGCGACACGGGCATCGGCATCTCGGAGGAGGCGTTGGAGCGAATCTTCGAGGAGTTCCAGCAGGCGGAAAGCACTACCCAGCAGCAATACGGCGGTACGGGCCTAGGGCTGTCGATTAGCCGCAAACTGGCACGACTGCTGGGCGGTGACTTAAGCGCCACCAGTGCCAATGGCTACGGCTCTACCTTTACGCTGATCGTACCGCTTCACTATGGAGGAACTCAGGAGACTCAGTAGATCCGATTTTCGAGGAATGAGGCACGCCCACGTGCCGAACGGAGCCGCACCTGGGGGTGCTAACTCCTCAAATCCGAATCTACTGAGACTAATCAGAGAGACCAAGCATGAAAAAGATACTCATTGTCGAAGATAACGAGCTTAACCTCGATTTATTGATTCAATTGTTGGAAGACGATTACGAGTTGGTAACGACCGACAATGGTGCGGCCGGAGTTGAGATGGCACAACAGGAACGGCCCGATCTCATCCTTATGGATATGTCGCTGCCGGTGATGGACGGCTGGGAGGCAACGCGTCGCCTCAAGGCAGACGGTAACGTCAAACACATCCCCATTATCGCCCTAACCGCCCACGCTATGAGCAGCGACGAAGAAAAGGCCCTGGCCGCAGGCTGCGATGGCTACCTGGCCAAACCTTTGGACGAAGACCTGTTGTTTGAAAAGTTGGACCAGCTTCTTACATGATCAGGAACAGAAACCCGGTTTTTCAGAAAAACCGGGTTTCTCCGCCGGGAAGCAGATAACATGGACCAGCGACCGAGAATACTGATCGTCGACGACGAACCGTTCAACGTCGATTACCTGGAACAGGAATTGGAAGACCTGGGCTTCGAAACGTTGAGTGCCAGCAATGGGCAGGAAGCTCTGGAGTTAGTGATGGCCGAGCCGCCCGACCTGATCCTGCTCGACATCATGATGCCGGTGATGGATGGGTTCACCGTGCTGGCCCGTCTCAACGAGGACAAAGCATGGCGTGATATACCCGTCATCGTCATTTCGGCCACGAATGAAATGGAGAGTGTCGTCAAAGGCATTGAGCTGGGCGCCGAAGATTACCTGCCTAAACCATCTGACCCGGTCTTATTGCAGGCCCGCATCAAAGCCGGGTTAGAGAAGAAACGACTTCGAGACCAGGAAGTGGAATACTTCCGCCAGGTGGAGAAGCTGACCGATGCAGCCATGGCGGTTGAGACCAACACCTTTGATTTCGAAAGCCTGTCCTCAGTAGCAGCGCGTGACGATGCTCTGGGCCAGTTGGCCGGCGTCTTTCAGCGCATGGCGCGCGAGGTTCACGAACGCGAGCAACGCTTGAAACAGCAAATCGCCCAGCTACGCCTGGATGTCGAAGAGCGCCAGGTGACCGCGACCCAGACAGCCGCCGTCTACATCCCCATGGATCGCCGCCGTGCTCTGGTCGATAGAGTTTCCCTACCGGAAAAGACACACGGTGCGGCCCTGTTTGCCGACGTCTCGGGCTTTGTGCCCTTAACCGCGGCCCTGGCGGGGGAGCTCGGTCCGGAGCGCGGGGCCGAGGAACTGACGCGCCAACTCGATCGCGTCTACGGAGCGCTGACTGACGAGGTCCATCGCTACGGCGGCAGTGTTGTCAACTTCAGCGGCGACGCAATCATTTGTTGGTTTGATGGTAATGAGACTTCGGAAGTCTCCGCGGGTGATTTGGCCGGCTTGCGGGCGATAGCCTGCGCGTTGGCCATGCAAGCGGCGATGGGCAAATTTGCGACGGTTACCACGCCAGCCCAGACAGAGGTGTCGCTGGCCATCAAAGTCGCGGTGGCAACCGGCCCTGCGCGCCGCCTCCTGGTAGGTGATCCCCATATTCAACATATAGAAACCCTGGCCGGACGCACCCTGGACGAAATGGCGGTCGGCGAAGAGCTGGCCAAGCGCGGCGAAATCCTCGTAGGCGCGACGCTCGCGGCCCAAGTGGACCAGGGAATGTCCATTGAAGATTGGCGCACCGATAAGGACACAGGCCAACGTTTTGCCCTCGTCACCAGCCTGACGGAGGACGTGGCCCCTGCGCCGTGGCCGGAGTCGCGTCTGACGGCCATATCTGACGAGCAGGCCCGTCCCTGGCTCCTGGCGCCGGTTTACGACATGGTACACAGTGGCAGGGGCGATTTCCTGGCCGAGTTACGCTCGGCAACCTCCCTGTTTCTCAAGTTTGAAGGGCTTGACTATGACCAGGACAACCAGGTCGGGGCGGATCTCGACTGTTTTGTGCGCTGGGTGCAGACGGTACTGGTCCGCCACAACGGCCATCTGGTACAGCTAACCATTGGCGACAAAGGCAGTTATTTGCTGGCCGCGTTTGGAGCGCCGGATGGGCTCGAAGACCACGCCGCACGGGCCGTTGCTGCTGCGCTAGATCTGCAATCGACACCCGAACGGTTGAATTTCATAACCGAGGTCCAGATCGGCCTGGCAAGCGGGCAAATGCGGGTAGGGGCATATGGGAGCGCGGCGCGGCGGGCCTACGGCGTGCTGGGCGACAAGACAAACCTGGCCGCGCGCCTGATGCAAGTGGCGGAGGGTCGTATTCTGTGTGACGAGGCGGTATACCGGGCGACCCGATCGGACCTGAGCTTTGACGAACTGCCTTCGATCGTGGTCAAAGGGGTGGCAGAACCGGTCGCCGTTTACGCCCCAACCGCTGAGAACGGCCATACCTGGCACAAGAACCGCATCGACCAATTGCCCCCCGGCCCGGCGTTGACGCTCAAGGTGTCGAGTCTGGTAGGCACCACGTTTTCCTGTTCCTTGCTGCAAGCGATTTATCCCGTTGAGGCTGACATAAGTTCTCTGTACGGGCACCTAGAGATTCTGGAGCAGCACGGAATGGTTGAGCGCCTCGCAGCCGAGCCGAAAGACACCTATCGCTTTACCGAGGCGGCCATTCAGGAGTCAGCCTATGACTTGATGCTGTTTGCGCAACGTCGCCAACTGCACCGCGCCGTGGCTGAATGGTACGAGCGTACGTACGCCGATGACCTCGATTGCTGTTATCCTCTTCTTGCCCATCACTGGAGCAGAGCCGATGTGCCAGATAAGGCGATGGATTACCTGGAGAAAGCCGGGGAGCAAGCTCGTCGCCACGGGGACCAACAGAAGGCGATGCAGTTTTTTAACGAGGCGCTGGAAATCGAGGCCCGCGCTTCGGTGCTGAGTGATGACTACCACGGCGACTTCGCGCTCTAAAGCGTGGCGGGCAGCGGTTAGGTCGCTGCTCGCCACATTCGATCCCACTTTGACTATTTTACCCCACTAACCTGTGTAGACCCACGTAAGTTTGCAGCCAGAGAGGTCTCTTTATCTGGTTTACCCCACTGATTTGCATAGAATCAGAAAATCGGGAGCGTAACACGCTGGGGACATACCGAGGATTGAAAAAGGGCGATTTGCCTCGTAAAAAGGCCAAAAACGGCGTTGGTTTTTACCCATACTGAACAGCCTCAAGAAGCGACTTTCCCAGCCCCACATCTTGTGTCAGAAATGTCGTGGACGCGCCTATATATAGGGGTTGCATCAGCCATCCGCGAGCGATGCTGAAACAACCTTGTCCCCAATCAGTTACGCTTGCGAAAATCTTATTGAAGTTAAGGCGCACTTGTGGTATACTTCCTATGACAACGCTTGCCGGGACTTGGGTGTCTTCCTCGGTATATCGGGAGGCGTCACGTGACGGAGCACGACGTCTTTTTCAGTTACAACTCACAGGATCACGCGGCCGTGGAGCAGGTCGCCCACGCCCTTGAGGAACAGGGCCTGACCGTCTTCCTGGACCGCTGGTACCTGCCGCCAGGTCGTCCCTGGCTCCAAGCCCTGGAGGACATCCTTGACTCCTGCGGCGCCGTCGCCATCTTCCTCGGCCCCCACGACATGGGCAACTGGCAGCAGCGAGAGAAAAACCTGGCTCTTGACCGCCAAGCCCTTGACCCTTCCTTCCCCGTCATCCCGGTGCTCCTGCCCGGCGCCGACCCACCTCTGGGCTTCCTCCAGCTCAACACCTGGGTCGACCTGCGCCAGGGGCTAAGGGATCCGATCGGGCTGGAGATCCTGGCCAAAGCCATCCACGGCCAACCACCCGGCCCCGACCTCGAGGAGCATATGGCTGCCACCCGGACCGGGGTATGCCCCTACCGGGGTATGCGCCCCTTCCGGGAGGAGGACGCTCCCTTCTACTGCGGACGAGACGACGATACCGCGCTTCT
>JAUVPY010000187.1 GCA_030598425.1 Anaerolineae bacterium | reverse complement strand
CCCGTCACGCTCCACCATTTATCGTAGAGCAGACCACCTTGAATGGCGGCGTCGTCTTGGGCGCTGACAACACCCACAAACAGGCCCATTGTCAGGAGCAACACTCCCGTGGCAATTAACAACTTGGATCTCATAGTTTTTGACCTCCAATAGGTTTTTACAACACGAACTTTTACTGCCACAATTGGCAACACACCAGAAGGTGCTAACTATCTCATATACTTTCCTCCTCTCGTCTACTGAATGGTGCGTAGATATGCGGTCAAGTCGTCAATCTGGCCCACCGTCAGGCTGTCGGCATAGCCTTTCATGACCGTGTTGGGCAGGCCAAAGGAGATGATGTCGCGCAGATCGTCGTCCGCCATCGCCTGAATACTTTCAGACCGCAGGCCCGGGATATCATTCTTGCCTTCGGCCTGTTCGCCGTGGCAGAAGGAGCACGCCTCCGCGTAGACAACCTGACCCACTTCAGGGTCACCTGTAGGTCCGGGCGTCTCAACCTCTACTTCTGGTTCGAGCTCCGGCTCGGGTACACGCTGCCAGTCTCGCAAGAGAGCGATCAGGTCAGCCACCTCTTGGTTGGTCAAATCGCCCTGCCAAGGGGGCATACCAGCATCAGGCAATCCCTCGATGATAATCGCGCTCAGTCCTTCATCGTCGGCAGCCCCAATGCTGGCCACATTCCTCAGCGCGCCTCCGAGTCCTTCTACGCCATCGCCCGAGGGACCGTGGCACGTCGTGCAGCCGGTGGCATACAGGCGAGCGCCGTTAGCGACATCGCCAACCAACTCACCCGGCTCGGGCGGAGGCGGCAGCAGGCGGACGTAAGCCACCAGATCGCCGATCTCGGCCGGAGACAGCACCTCCTCCCAGCCCGGCATCGTAGTTGAGCCATAGGCGATCAAATCGAATATTTGGCGATCGGCCACGCTGTCCAAGAAATCTCGCCGGCCCACGGCATCCGGGGCTAGATCGGTGCCAAATCCATCGACGCCGTGGCACGAGACACAGGCCACCCCAAACAATTCCTGGCCCCGACTGGCATCGCCGCCGGGCAGCCCACTCTCTCCCGAGGCGGCCGTTTCCCAGCTACGGATGTGGGCTACCAGGTCTTCAATCTGGTCAGGGGATAGGACGCTGCCCCAGGTAGGCATCCCCCGCGCGGCCCGGCCTCGCCGGATCGTCTGCCTGAGGTAATCGTCATCAAAATTGGCCAGATATTCCGGGTCGTTAAGCGCTGGCGCGACGTTGGTGCCCTCGCCATTGAGACCGTGGCAGGCAAAACAAGTATTCGAGAAAAGGATCCGCCCTCGGGTCAGATCGGGGACGTAGGGCTGATCCTCCAGGGAGGGGGCGGTTGGCTCCCAGGCTCGAATAAAAGCCACCAGATCGTCGATGGCCTGGGCATTGTAGGGGCCGCCCTGATCCTGTCCCCAGGCGGGCATGCCGGTGCCAGGCCGGCCGTCGTTGATCACGTTAAAAATCACTTCGTCGCTGGCGTCGGCCAGGAACTCTTTGGCGTTGAGCGGGGGCATCTCGCCGTCGTCTCCTTCGCCGTTCAGGCCATGACATTCGGCGCACGCCTCCAGGTAGATTTCTTGGCCTCGGGCTCTTGCCTCCGCCGCCACATCTTCGGCCGCAGCCTGCATTCGGCTGGGCTGCAAAATGGCGACAGCGGCCAA
The DNA here is from genome assembly GCA_030598425.1 of Anaerolineae bacterium. Lineage (GTDB taxonomy): Bacteria > Chloroflexota > Anaerolineae > 4572-78 > NAK82 > JAUVPY01. Next base: position 4,342 of record JAUVPY010000187.1, on the reverse strand, counting down.
GGTGGCAATCATAGCAATCGTCAACCCCAGGCCGATCAAACCGTAGCGACCATACTGTACGTCGTCCATCACCGCCTCCTAAACCGGCGTCACCTGGGATACGTCGAATTCCTGGCGGGTCATCAACTGGCCAGTATCCACAAACACCTCGTCCCCTATGATCTGCACCGGGAAGTAATCCAGTGGTCGTGGGGAAGGACCGGAGAGCACCTCCCCTCTTCTATTAAATAGAGAGGTGTGGCAGGGGCAGTTAAACTCTTCAAGTGCATGGTCCCAGGGCACGGCGCAGCCCAGGTGCGGGCACTTGCGGTACAGAGCCATAAACCCTGCCGGTAAGCGCACCACGTAGAAGCGACCCTCGCGGAAAAAAGTGACGCTGCCCACCTCAAACTCGTTCACCTCTCCCGCCCGAACCTTGGTGCCAAAAGCGCCCGGCTCCAATTCGGGAATCATGAATTTGATGAAGGCGCTCGTTGCTTGCGCCGCAAAAGCCACCACTGCGGCGGCCCAGGCGATGCCGATAAACTGTCGGCGGTCAAGACCTCTCTTCTCGCTCATCCTTTGTCCCTCGGTCATTACAAACTGCTCCAGGGATTGTAGCCGTCAGGCATATTCCAGGGCGGGTAAAGATGCATCCCCGGCCCTCGAAAGAGAAAACCGCTGATGGTCAGCACAACGGCGCTGACAAGAATCACGGTGAAGATCAGCAACATTACCTCGCGCCGGTTGGGCTTGAAGCGCCAGAGTAGGAGCAAAGGCAGACCCAACAGCAGGACCCCAAACAGAATGGGTCCTACAAATTGCAGAATCGCGGGGGAGGCTGCTCCTAGCCCCCGCAGGCCCATGAACTCATCAAAACCAATCAGGGCTGCTTGTACGAGTAAAGTGTACAAGGCTGTCCAGATGACAATTTTGCGTCCTCTGGATGAGGCAAACCAGCGCCCGCTATCGGCCGGGTCGTTATCCAGGTAAGGCAGGGCGATCAAGAAGAGGACCACCAGGCCGGGCACAAGGATGCCGGCCAAAACGGGGTGCATGTGGAGCAGCAACTCCTGCAAAGCCATAAAATACCAGGGTGCTTTAGCCGGATTGGTGGTAAGGTCAGGGTTGGCCAGTTCTTCCAGGGGGGCATCGCGCAGCAGTGAGAAGAGGAGCAAAAACAGGGTGGTGCCAATCGCCAGCAGCGCTTCCAGAATGGCCACAATTGGAAAAGCAAACACCGTGTTTTCCGGGCCCTTGCCCACCAAGGGTGAGGTGCCACGTACCAGTTCCATCAAACCGTAGGTTTTCAATTCGCCCCGTGGGAAAGCCTTTGTATCTTTAGTTTCAACCGCCATAAAAGCTCCCTTTGGAAAACTGCTACTCGATATCCAACAGTTCTTCCTGGCCGCCTTGCATGGCCAGACCGCCATCTTTGCGAACGCGCCAGATATGGACTGACGCCGCGCCGGCCATTAGCAACGGCAGCGCCATAATGTGCAGAGCGTAAAACCGGATCAGTGCGTTCTGGCCGACTTCGAATCCGCCTAGCAACATAAAGCGCATCTTCGGACCGATAAGGGGGGCATAGCCAGCGATGTTCGTACCCACAGTGATAGCCCAGAACGAAAGCTGATCCCAGGGAAGCAGATAGCCGGTGAAGCTGGCCCCCAGAGTCATCAACAAGAGAAAAACGCCCACCACCCAGTTGAACTCGCGGGGTGGCTTGTAGGCGCCGGTGTAGAAGACGCGCAGCATATGCAAGACGACCACCAGCACCATCGCGTGCGCCGCCCAACGATGCATATTGCGCATCAACTGTCCGTAGAGGACTTTGGTCTGCAAGATGATGATGCTGTCGTAGGCCATTTCGGTCGAGGGCACATAGTAAAACATGATGAGTATGCCGGTTAGAGTAAGGATAATGAAGAGAATGGTGGCGATTACCCCTAGCCCCCAAGTTGAACTGGCCCGCAGACTCTTGCGACTGACCTTAACCGGGTGGAGGTGGAAAAAAATGTTGGTGGTCATCACCAAGGAACGGTTAATCTCTGTATCCGGCCAGCCGTGGCGGAAAAAAGATCGCCAGACGCGAGAGGCGGTGATACTGTCAATAAGATTCGCCATGATTCCTTCCTAGCTCTGATACGTGATGCGCAACCCGTAGGTCCCCCTTGGGGAAACGTAACGCGCAACGCGTGATGCGTGAGACGCTACCTTCCCCCATGACATCTTACGCATCACGTCTTACGTTCTATATGTATCGTAGCATCTCCTCAAACGAAAACGCCTCCATCGTAATGGCCCCGGTTGGGCAGCGCTTGGCGCAGAGGCCACAACGGGTGCAGAGATCTTCGTCTTTGATCATGGCCGAAGCGTTGATATCCATTTCTCCCAGAGCCGACGGTCTGGCGCCATAGCGTTGCTCGACCAGGGCCTCAAAATCGGCATCGCCAGCTAAATCGGCTACGCACACGATCTTGAGACAGCTCCAGGGGCAAACGTCAACGCAGCCATTGCAGAGAATGCACTTGTTGGCATCAAAAATGGTGTTGATGCCGCAATTGAGGCAGCGCTCGGCCTGGACGCGGGCCTCCGCTTCGTCGTAACCCGTCTCTACTTCGGCAATGCCGATGCGTCGCTCGAGGGGCAGGGTAGGCACCTTCTGGCGACGACGCTCTATCCAGCCCGTTGGCATTTTGTGATCGTACAGCGGAACCCAGTGAGCGATCTGACTAACGTCCATGCCGCGGCCCTGGATGTAAGCGTCAATGTCCCGCGCGGCGCGCTGCCCATCACGCACCGCCTCAATCAGGATACGCGGGCCGTAGACTACGTCGCCGCCAGCGTAGATGCCGGGCGCGGTGGTGGCACCGGTATCTGGGTCGGTCACAATCAGGCCCTGCGGACTGGTTTCCACGTTATCAGTCTCACTCAAGAAGTCCAGTTGCGCCGCCTGGCCGATGGCCAGGATAACCGTATCACAGGCCATAACCTTTTCAGTTTCGGGAATGAATTTGGGATTGAAGCGCCCGCTTTCGTCAAAAACTGAGGCCACGTCGATAGTCTCCAGGCCAGTCACCCCGCCGTTCTCGCCCAGGATGCGATTGGGGCCACGGCGAGGGCGCATCTGGATACCTTCTTCCAAAGCCTCCTCTATCTCAAGCTGGCTGGCCGGCATCTCCTCCCACGATTCCAGGGCTATCATTTGTACCTCGGCCACGCCCAGGCGCAGGGCGGCGCGGGCCGCATCCAAGGCGGTGTGTAATGTTTCACTCCCTTCAACTTCAGCCTCGATTTCGGCTTCCTGGGCGGCGGCCCGCATTTGTGCCACCTCAGCGCGACTCAGGCTGTCCAGGTCAACCTGCTCCATCTGGTGGCGAAGGGCCATCCGGGCGGCGTCGATGGCGACGTTGCCGCCCCCGATCACCACAACCTTCTGGCCCAGATCAACCTGATAACCCATGTTCACGTTGAGCAGGAAGTCAATCGCTTTGAGCACTCCATCCAGTTCTACACCAGGGATGCGCAGACCCCGTCCCTCACCCAGGCCGGTAGCAATGAAGATGGCATCGAATTCGCGGCGCAAATCGGCAAAGGCCACATCGCGACCAACGGCGGTGTCTGGGCGCAGAGCTGCGCCCAGATCCAGAATAGCCCCCACCTCCAGATCCAGCAGGTGGCGGTCGAGACGATAAAGGGGGATGCCCAGGCGCAGCATCCCGCCGCTGGCCGGACCGGCATCAAAAATGGTGACGGCGTGGCCCAGCAGAGCCAGATCGTGAGCCGCGCCCAGCCCGGCGGGGCCGGAGCCGATGATGGCCACTTCGCCGGTCTTATGACCAGGCGTTTGGCCCAAACGCTGCAAGATGGTGCGCGAATTAGGGGTAAGCGTGTCGGGTAGGTTAGTTTCGGCGGCTAATTCTTCTTTCAAACGGGGCAGCCGCCACTGGGCCTCAGCGCCGTAGCGCTCGGTGACGACTCGCTTAAGGGGGCGGATGGCGATAGGATCATCGAAGTTACCCCGGCGGCAGGCATCCTCACAGGGCGCGTTGCACACCCGCCCACAAATGGTTGCCAGGGGGTTCGGCTCGCGGGCAATCCGGTAACCACCTCGCAGGTCACGGCCGGCAATGGCGGTCACGTAGCCCCGAGCGTCGGTGCGAACGGGACAGGCAGCCTGACATTTAATTTGAGCCTGGTAGTAGGCCAGGTCAGGGATGGTGACTCGGTACCGCTCATCGCTCATTCCAAAATCGATCCTCTACTCGAAACCACAACCTCTGCCAAGCCACCGCGCTTGCTAATCAGTCAGTTGTACCTGCCCTGACGGGCAGGCCAGGGCCACGATTTCCTCAGTGGG
>JAUVPY010000312.1 GCA_030598425.1 Anaerolineae bacterium | reverse complement strand
GTTTACGGCGGATCCGGTGTGGTGGGTACCGACGCTGGCTGGTGGATCCCGTTATTGGCCGGACGGGAGAATACGATACCGCCTCTTACCTATGTTAGTGAGACCCCCTTGTTGCCTGATTATCCACGGCAGGTGCACCGCCTAATGGCTCAAATTCAAGCTAGCGACCTTGCCGCTTCAGAGGGTCTGGCGTTGATGAAACGAAGCGGCGTAACTCACATCTACATCGGTCAAAGAGAAGGGGCGGTGTGGAATCCGGACGTGCCGCTCTTGTCGGCCGAAACTTTGCTTGCCGCTCCCTACTATGAGCCTGTTTATCACGAAGATCAAGTGTGGGTTTTCAGGGTTCGTGACGAATTGGCCGAAGATGAATGATGCACTCACGATGGCCGAAAAAGTCACTATTGTCATCCCAAGCTGGAATGGTAGACAGCACTTGCGTCGCTGCTTGCCGGCTGTTCTTGCTCAGACCTATTCTCATTTCGAGGTCGTAGTTGTCGATAATGCCTCTACTGATGGCTCCATTAATCTGGTGCGGGATCAGTTTTCCCAGGTACATTTAATCGTAAACGAGTCCAATCTGGGTTTTGCTGAGGCTAATAATATCGCCATTCGCGCCACATCCGCTCCTTTTATCGCTACCCTCAACAACGATACGCAAGTCGAGGCTGGCTGGTTGAGCGAATTGATGAGGGGTATAGCTTCAGACCCTAAGCTGGGCATGGCTGCTTCTAAGATTCTCTATATGAAGCCGCCGCATCTGATTGACTCGTCCGGCATTGGTATAAGTCGGGCGGGGCTGGCCTGGAACCGTTGTAATGGGGCCCAGGATGACCCCTTGGAGGTTGAACCGTATGAGGTGTTTGGTCCTTCCGCTGCTGCTGCCCTCTACCGTCGTGCGATGTTGGACGAGATTGGGCTCTTCGACGAGGCCTATTTTGCCTACTACGAAGACACTGACCTCGCCTGGCGGGCGCGCCTAATGGGCTGGCGATGTCTCTACGTGCCGGCGGCGCGGGTATACCACGCCCACTCGGCCACCAGCCGACAGGGGTCTCATTTCAAGAGGTATCTGCTCTCCCGTAACGAACTGTGGACCATCCTGAAGAACTACCCTTCTCCGGATCTATGGTTGCGCTTGCCCGAGATTCTGTTTTTTGATCTGTTCTCGATGGCCTATCGTATGATCCTGGAAAGAAGCTGGAGCCCCGTGCTTGGGCGACTGGCTGCGCTTGGGCGCTTGCGACCGATGTTCCATCAACGCCAGGTCATCCAGAAGCAACGTCGAATAACGTCACAAGAGATGACACAATCGATGGAGCCATCACCCCGTCTCTTTCAAGTCACCTGGCGTCGTTTGAAAACTCTTGTAAAATGATGAAACCATCTTCTTCCTCTTTGAGAATCCTTTTTACCTGTGGCCGGGAACCCGGCTACACTCGCAACGAAGTGATCCTCCGTGCCCTGCGTGCCTCTTTCGCCGTCACCGAGATCACCGATAGCCGCCCCGGTTCGTTGATTGCCCGCAGTCTGCGCGTTTTGCTCGGTCTGATCCCACATCTCAGGCGGGACGACCATGACCTGGTTTTCGTGGGATTCTACGGTTACTTGCTGATGCCTTGGGTCCGTCGCCTCACCCACCGGCCCATCGTTTTCGACGCTTTCCTCTCCAACTATGATACTCTTTGCTTTGACCGGCGTCGATTCCATCCCCGCTCCATCGCTGGCCGTTTGGCCTTTTGGTTGGATCAGACTGCATGTAATGCGGCTGACAGAGTGCTGTTGGATACCGGGTCTCACAGAGCATACTTCGCCGAAACATTCCAACTTCCCGCCGAGTGCCTGTACTGCCTCTATGTTGGCTGCAACGAAGATAGGTTTTTCCCGCAGCCAAGACGCCAGTCGAATACCGAATTCCGGGTTTTGTACTATAGCTCATACCTGCCCCTTCATGGAGTGGAGCACATCGTAAACGCGGCTGGTTTGCTCAAAGATCGAGGAAATCTGCGTTTTCGGCTTATTGGTCAGGGAATGAGCCATGCGCGCGCGCGTCTCCTGGCAGAGCAGCTCAGTATCTCGAGTGTCGAGTTTCTGCCGCCAGTGCCTTATGCCCTATTGCCAGAGGAGATTGCCAACGCCGATTTGTGCCTGGGTGGCCCTTTTGGAGATACGCCAAAGGCGCGGCGGGTTATCCCCGGGAAAACATTCCAGTTCCTATCGATGGCCCGCCCCCTAATCGCCAGCGACACGCCGGGCAACCGTGAGCTGCTGAACCATGAGCAAAGTGCCTATCTGGTACCTCTTGCTGATCCGGAAGCTTTGGCAGCCGCGATTGCTGTGATCCAGGATGACGCTGCTCTGCGACAGACTCTGGCCGTGGGTGGGCGTGCGCGTTATTTGGAACAGTGCAGCGAAGCGGTTATACGAGGGTCACTCTATCAGATTCTTCTTGGAAGTATGGGACTTCTGTGAGGCGTTCAGGGCGACGCGTAGGCTAACTGTCGGTCCTCCTGCCTGCAATCTGCGCTGTCGCATTCAGGGATCAAGCTCCCAGCGATATGCATCCTCTACAGCTTCTACGAGTGTGGGCCACGTGAAGTGCTGAAGCATACGCTGTCGGGCGGCAGTTCCCAGTCGTCGGCGCAGTGAATTGTCGCTTAGCAGTCGAACCAAGGCTGACACAAAGGCGGTCGTGTCGCCGGGGGAGACCAGCAGGCCAGTTTCTCCGTCTAGAATGTAGACTTTGTTCTGGCCCACTGCATCTGTGACGACGGGCAGGCATGCTGTCAGCAGATCAGTCAACTTGACCGAACAACGAGCCTGATTGATGGGGGTATCGTCGAAAGGGTAAGCAGCCACATCGGCAGCGGCAAAGTAATGAGGCAGATCCTGAGCTGGTACCTGTCCGGCGAAGACCACGAACTGGTCTAATTCCAGGCTCTTCAACCGGTTGATCAGGGCCTTCTCCTCGCCGGCGAAGCCACGCCCAACCACCAACCAGCGGGCCGTAGGAACTTGCTTTGCCAACTGGTCGATAAGATCCACCAGGCGGGCCAGCCCAAACTCCGCAAAGCGCGTATAGAGCAAAACCACTGGAAGTTGTCCCAAGCCGTGGTGAAGACGGATGTTGATCCCCTCCTGCCCTCCACTGGCTTGAGAGGAAGTCGAGAAACTGGGCAGCATAGAGGCGACTGTGGGGCTTATGCCATTGGGTACGTAGAAGATACGCTCGCGGGGCACCCCAACGTCTGTAGCTAGCTCTTGCAGATTAAGACTGGCTACGGTGATGGCATCGGCATGGCGCAAGCCCCAGCGCTCCTGCCAGGAGAAGAGATATTGCTGCCAACGAGGGTAGCCAGCTACGGAATTCCACGCTTGTTCCCAGTCATCGGTATCTAGCACCAGGTGAGGGATGTTTCGGCCTAGACGACGCAAACCTATCAGCATCCAGTGAGCCAGCCCGGTGTAGCCCTTGGGTTTGAAGATGTGAATGACATCTGGCTTTGAAGCCAAGGCTCGTTGCACCAACTGCGTCGTCAAGGCCAAGTGAAAAAAGACGGGTACTCTTGCCGGGAGAGGCAGGCATTCGATAGATACGCCGCCCTCAACCCAACTTCGCCCGGCGTCGGCCGGCCAATCCCACGAAGGCACGAGTAGAGTTACCCTGTGGTTGCGCCCTGCCAATGCCTGTGCCATTGGGAGAGCGCGTACGCTAACGGTGCCTTTAGGGCGCAAGCCGAAGGGCCCTATCATAACCACGTTCATAAGTGCGATTATATAGCCGCTCGTGGATATGTGCCAAACACCCTAATCTTCTTTATTACGTGGTACTGTCGTCCTAAAACTGCCTGAATAACCCGAAGGTGGTATTGCTTCTGTGGCCCTTATCTGGTAAATTAGAGTTGCTTTGGAGGGGCACATTGAGTTTGGCAAATCTGGAACGAGGCTGCTATTCAAGTTCTTCGGTAGGGCGTGGTTAGATCCTCGGTTCCAGAGTCGCTAGACTGTGTTGTGCCTGATAGCTTTGTTGATATTAATTCATAAAAGGAGGTATGCAATGAAAAAGCTATTAACGTTCTTAGTCTTGGTGGGGCTGCTCCTGTCGCTGCAAGTTTCTTTTGTCAGCGCTCAGGAGTCGGACCCGACAGACGCTCCCGATGTGACGACCTACGAGGTCAAGGAGGGAGACACGGCCGAGTCCATCGCTGAATTGTTCTGCGTCTCGGTCGAAGCCTTGTTAGCGGCTAACGAGCTTACCAGCGCTGACGGGATCAAGGTAGGGGTGACACTGGTCATTCCGCCGGCTGATGAGCCGCCGCCGGCTGATGAGCCGCCACCGGCTGATGAGGCGCCACCGGCTGATGAGCCGCCACCGGCTGATGAGCCGCCACCGGCTGATGAGCCGCCACCGGCTGATGAGCCGCC
>JAUVPY010000303.1 GCA_030598425.1 Anaerolineae bacterium | reverse complement strand
TTGCTCGTTACTTATGCTGGATTGCCTCGATAATCCTCACAGTCCTTTAGAACTTACCCTGCATCGAATGTGCATAGCCCGTGAGTTCGATGTAGCCACGCCCTGTCACCGGCGAACCGGCCTGCGTACCGGTGACGCGCACCGCGCCTTCCCAGTAGATAAACGAGACGTTGAGCTCCTGGTCGGCAGTTAGGGGCTCGACTATGAGGTCGAGGTTAGCGGCCGGCAATTGGACGCGCCAACGCGATGGGTAGCGCGCGCCACTGTGTGGGCTGGTCCATGTGTCGAGGACTTCGAGGGCGACGTCGTCACGACGGATGGGCGTCACTGTTCCATCCGGTGCGACAAGACTGCCGCTGGAGACTGGCTCAATCGAACCGTCGGCACGGCGTAACTGAAAGTACATCACGTCCCAGCCATTGTCGAGCTGGAGCGAGAGCCAATCCCAGCCCACTTGGTCAGGGGCCAGCGCGCTGGTGCTGTATTCGTGGTCCATCCAGGCACTGCCTCGTACTGGCAGCCGCTCGTCGCCGCGCGATATGTCGCCCTCGGCCACCAGCCGCGTGAAAGAGTAATAATACGAGGCGTTGCCCGGCATGGTGCTCTTCGGGCTGAGTCCCTGGTCGCCGTGACCAACGGGCGGTTTCTGGGGTGTGAGCGTCAGGTCAATGGCGCGATCGTCATCGGAGGCCCGGAGGCGCACGCGTTCACCATCGAGCGCCTGGACCGACCAGTTCTCCAACCAGACGTGATATGGGGCCGCCTGTGCACCTGCCAGCCCAGCCGCACCCCGGCTGAAGCGCTCGGTCGCCTCAAAGCGGCCCTTCACTACATCGGTGAGAGCGAAGTGAGCTAAATAGACCTGGTTGGTCCCCCAACTCGAGGTACGCTGGACGGTGCCCGGTGTCAGCCCGCGTCGAAAGAAGGTCAACTGGAAACCGAAGGCCTGACCGTCATTCGTCTCCAGGTTGCCCGTATAGTACCACCATTCGGTCTGGAATTCAGGGTGGGGGCCATGGTCGCGTGGAAACTCAAAGGGGCGTGGCTCGTACGCGCGGGCAAAGCCGCTCACATCACCGGCAGCGCTGGATTGCAGTCGCGCCCGGACCACCTTCGCCTCTCTGGCTTGCGTTTGCCATAGCCGGGCTGCACCGACGAGGGTGGCTAGAAGGAAGAGAAGTAGTATGCGCCGTTTCATAATCTCAGCTCGTATACGCTCTATTTCTTGCTGTTTTGGCACTACCGTCAGTAGCATCGCTCATTATCAACCCAAGTTCTCGGATCACTCATTCCGTAGCGCGTCGGCTGGTGAAATGCGCGCCAGCCGCCAGGCAGGGTATAGACCAGCCAATAATGCGGCCAGGATGGCGATCAAGAGGGCCTGCACCAAGATATCAGGAGCGATGGCAAACTGAATTGTCCAGCCGAATGAGCGCCGGTTGATCACGTAGACCAGAATCGCCGCCAGGGCCAGCCCCGCTGGCAGGGCAAGTACGCCAGCCATGGCTCCCATCAAGCCTGTTTCCAGGAGCGTCAGCCTCCACAGTTGGCTCGGTGTCAGGCCAATGGCCCGCAGTGTACCGAACTCGCGGGTGCGTTCCAATTGGAGTGCCATTAACGTGCTTAAGACACCGATAAAAGCCACCAGTACGGCCAGCAATTGGAGCGCATAAGTGATGGCAAAGGTGCGATCGAAAACGCCCAATGCAGCCTCACGCAGGCCTCGGTTAGAACGTATCAATAGCGCTTCGCCCGCCAGGTCGTTCCGAAGTTGCACCACTAATTCGTCAATATCCTCATCTGGCGCGGCGTAAACGGCGAGAGACGAAATCAGCGGGTCGCGCCACAAAGCACGATAGAGGTCCAGATCTAGCCTCACCAGTCCTTGGTCGGATGAATAGTCGTAGAAGACGCCCGCCACTGGAAACGAACGCGGTCCCGCGTCGGTCAGTAGTATCAGGTCATCGCCACATGTCAGGCGATGGCGGTAGGCGAACGGCTCCGAGAGCAACACGGCACCATCGGCCAGGATCGCTTGGGCCCGCGCCGGCCCACCTGGCGCGCATACGAAGAGGCTGCTCTGGCGCGGGCGTAGCCACCGTGCGGCCACCACCGCTACTGATCCCATGTCTGGGCTTTCGACCCGGCCGTTGCGCACGGCCTCGACCGTCTCGACGCCAGGGATAACCGCAACGCGCGCTTCCAGCGCCGGATCGAGCGATGCGTCAGCCCGATTGCTCGCAAAGCCCGGCGCCGAGATGTAAACATCGGCCTGCAAGGTCGAGTCTAGCCAGCGCTCCACGGTCAGGCGAAAGGCATCGATCATTAATCCCACCCCGATAGAGACCGAAATGGCCACCATAAGCGCTGCAATCGCCAGCCCGGTACGGCTGAGCGCCCCACTCACCGCGCGTGGTGCCATACGTCCGACTGGCCCTAAGAGGTATCCAAGCGGTCGTGTCGTCAGGTGAGCGATCAGCAGCGTTATGCCGGGCGTGAGTGCAGCGAAACCAAGTATGATGGCTAGCACGCCGGCGAAGCTGGCGATCAGGTTGCGCGCCGGCAGGGCAAGCAGGAGAGCGCCTATCATCAAGAGCGTGATGCCACCAATCGTTGCCGCTGGGATCAGCCGTTGTGCCCGGCTTTCAACGGTTGAGCGCTGCAGCGTGCTCACCGGTGGAACCGAGGTCGCTTCATATGCGGGACCGAGGGCTGCCGCCAGTGCCGCCAGCACGCCCAGCCCCGCCCCCTTCGCCAGCACCAGCGGGCTGACCGCCACGCCACGCACCGTGACGACGAAGTAGAGATCGTTGATCGTCTGCGTCACCAGACTTAGCGCGCCCCGGCTGAGGGCTATGCCCAGTGCCAGTCCGAGCAGGCTGCCAAGCGCGCCCAACAGGCCGGCCTCGACCAGAACCAGCCCGAAAACTTCACGACGCGTCACGCCCAGCGAACGCATAGTGCCAAGTGTCTGGCGACGTTGGACGACCGAAAAAGTCATCATGTTGTAGATGAGGAATGTCCCGACGACGAGTGCCAGCAGGCTCAACGCAGTCAGGTTGAGCTCAAACGCACCGGTGAGTTGCTGAACCGCCTGGGTGCGGGTGGTCGCCTCCGTCACCCGTACGCCGGGCGGCAGCATCGCCGCGATGCGCACCAGCCGTGCCCGCCCCTCGGGTTCGTCTTGTGGCGCAAATACGTCTATACGGCTCAGCCAACCCACCTGTCCCAAGACCTCCTGGGCGGTTGCCACATCAGTTAGTAGTAAGTCGCTCAGCGCCCGCCGGCTGAATTCATCGGCCGGGGTGAGCAGGCCTACCACGCGTAGCGACTCCAGACGTGAGCTAACCAGCACGCGCACTGTGTCGCCGGGCGCAATCCCGAACCGGGCTGCTACCTCCTCTGGGAGCAAAACAGTGTTTGGTTCAGCCAACAGAGGCACGAGGGCATCCAGAGGTAATCCAGCGTCGGGAGACAAATAAGAGCGGAAGGTTGGCTCAGCGAAGGGATCCACGCCCAGCAGGCGGAATTGTCCTCGACCCAGATCCTCGACCAGCACATAGCCCTCAATGACCGGAGCGACTAGGCGCTCGCCCACCTCGACCCGCAGCCGACTATAGACTGTCTCGTCTACGCCGGTCGGACCGCCGACGACGTAATGTGTCGCGCGCCCGGTGACGCTCTCGGCGGCCAGATTGAAGGCGCGGCGGGCGCTTTCGTTCGCCAGGTCAATCGCGACGACCACCGCCACGCCCAGCGCGATGCCGAGCACGCAAAGCAAGCTCAGCCAGGGGCGGCGAAGGAGGGAACGCAAGCTGGTTCGAAGGAGTGAGTTTGGGAGCAAGGAGGATGGCGGGGAACTGGTGAACAAACGAACTCGTGCCAATTTGTTAACTACCTGAGGCCGTTCGTCCACGTCCTGCGTGTACGGACTCGCGGGCAGCGATCTCTGGCACCAATGTGCCGTCGCGAATGCGCCAGACGTGGTCAGCTCGCTGGACCACCTCGCGGCTGTGAGTGGCGATCAGCAACGTCTTGCCGAGTGTACGGGTCAGCGCTTCGAGCAAATCAAGGATTTGGGTTCCGATCTCGGCATCCAGGTTGCCGGTTGGTTCATCGGCCAGCACGAGCAGGGGGTCGTGAACAAGCGCGCGGGCAATGGCCACGCGCTGCTGCTCACCGCCGGATAGCCGGTCTGGAAAAGCGTTCTGGCGTCCGACTAGCCCGACAGCATCCAGCATCTCGTGGGCGCGTGTGCGGGATTCGCCAGTCGAGGTGCCGGACAATTCCAACGGGAGCCGGACGTTCTCCAGCACATTCAGTGTTGGGATTAGGTTAAAGAATTGGAAGACGAAGCCGATGTGCCGCCGCCGGAATAGGGTCCGTTCGCGTTCGCTGACCGCCGTGAGCTTGGTCTCGCCGATCCATACGTCGCCCGCTGTGGCTGTGTCCAGGCCGGCGATGAGGTTGAGCAGTGTGCTTTTGCCACTGCCGCTACGCCCTAGCAGGGCCGCAATGCGCCCAGC
>JAUVPY010000068.1 GCA_030598425.1 Anaerolineae bacterium | reverse complement strand
TACTTGCGAGGTTTAGGTAAAGAGGAGGAGGGAACAGACGTGAGCAAACTCGATATGCGGACAGGAAGCACAGGGGTGATGGTTCTGCGCCTGCTGGCCGACGAGCCGATGTATGGCTACCAAATGGTCAGGGAGTTGCAGGCCCGCTCGGAGGGTTACTTTGAGATGGAACAAGGCACGCTCTACCCAGCCTTGCACCGGCTGGAACGAGACGGCCTGGTGCGCAGTGAGTGGCAGATCGTCGGCGAGGGGCCACCCCGCAAATACTATCAAATCACTGATGTAGGGCAGGCGGCGTTGCGCGAAAGTGCAGCGCAATGGGTTGATTTCTCGCACAGCTTGCTCAAGTTGTTGGATGGTCTAGCCTAAGCGGGGGGTTCGATCCTATGTCGCCCATTGATCGTTATCTTCACGACCTGGCCCGCCAGTTGCCACCCCACGCGCGCGCTGAAACCCTGTCGGAAATCCGGTCGCATCTTTTAGAGCTGACGGACGAATGGAGGCGGAACGGCCTGACCGATGCGCAGGCCCAGGCGCGCGCTATCGCCCAGTTCGGCGGGGTGCGGGCAATTGGTCGGCAGTTACGCGCCGCCCACGGCCACGTCGGCTGGGTAGATGTGGTGCTGGCAGCATTGCCGGTGCTGGGCATCACCGGGTTGGGCTGGCACACGATCGGCCAGCACCTACCGCTGTGGTGGTACCTGCTCGTCTTTGGTTGGGGCGCGCTCATTGCCTGGCGACGCAATTGGCCCACCTGGTGGTATGCCTGGCTCGGCTGGCTCTTCCTGGCTCTGGTTGCTGTAGATCGGACCAGTGCCCTATTTTTTATCATCTTTCCGCTGGCAATCACCCTGGTCGCTATTGAGCGCTGGGAGCACGCCACCTTGATGGCGTTGCCCTTTACGACTTACCTGGCCTTTGCCCGGCTGCTGGGTCCATCGCTGCTGCTGGCCACCACTGGCTGGGGGCCGGGCAGTGTATATCCGGGCAACATCGTCTGGCTGGAAACCGCCTTTTCAGTCCTGTGGATCGCGGTGCTGGCGCTGAGTATCAAGACGGCACGCCCTCATCGGCGGAGTATCTATTTGCTGGCGGGATTGCTAGGGACTCAAATCCTCTACATGACGGCCTTGTTGACCGCCTTGGGCCTGGCCAAGTTGTTCCCAGACCTATTCGTCAGCGCCTTGACGGTCAAACTCACCTTGACCGACAAGTTACCCATCGCTGCCTTGGCCTTTGGCTTGACACTCTATCCGCCGATTGTGCGTCTCGTCGCTCGCTGGCTGCGTCAGAAGCAGTCGGGACTACCGGGACTCTTTGCTAACTGACTTGGGGGAGTGATGCTGACTACGATTGATCGTTTGATCCAGTCCCACCATTTCCTGGCGCGCCACGCGCTTTATCCCATTTTACTATCCAGCCTGCTGGCTATCGGCCTCTTTGCCAGCCGGGCATACCTGGTGGTAAGATTAGAAAACAGTCCCGCCATCTCTTTGGGCCATACTTTGACCTATGCCTTCCTGGTGTGGAACCTCTTTCTGGCCTGGATCCCCTTTCTGAGCAGCCTATGGGCAGCCCGTATACACCAGCGCTTTCCCAGTCATTGGTGGTACCTGCTGATCCCTGGCGCGTTATGGCTCGCCTTCTTTCCTAATGCCCCTTATATTGTCACCGATTTTCTGCATCTACGAGCACGCGCGCCGATTCCATTCTGGTACGATGTTGGAATGCTCACGGTCTTCGCCTGGACCGGCCTGTTTCTGGCCGTTTTCTCGCTGCGCACAATGCAAACGTTGGTTAAGAGCTTCTTGGGTGCCGTAGCGAGCTGGTTGTTTGTCCTTGGCAGCCTGGGGCTGGGTGGGTTGGGTGTTTACATAGGGCGCTTCCTGCGTTGGAACAGTTGGGATTTGCTGCTGCACCCACGCAACGTGTTGGCTGACGTAATCATCCGGCTGGCAGATCCGTTGAACCATCCCAGGACGTTGGGGGTCACGTTCCTATTTGCCGCTTTCTTGTTGGTCTGCTACTTGACTTTTACGATTATTCCATCGCCTGAACGTTCTGCCCTGAGGGGCGGTGACCAGATATAGGAGATTGAGTGAAAGGTCTGCTGTTATCTTTCGTAGGGTTCTTAGGGCGACTGATCATCGCTGCCGCCTGGGTATTTGCCGTCGCATTGACCGTCTGGAATGTGCTGCGAATCTACCCAGGCGACCGCTGGCTGTTTGTGCGCTTGGGCAACTATTTTGCCCCCTGGCTGTTTATGGCCCTGGTCCCGGCCTTGATCGTCGCGCTATTGGCGCACCGCCCCTGGTTGACGCGCATCGCCTTATTGCTGGGGCTGGTCTTTGTGATACGCTACTGGCCTCTCCTGTTCCCGCGTCTCCCAGTGCTCAGCGCTGGGAACAACGTCAGCGAATTGCGAGTGATGACCTTCAACGTCAACTACGCCAATCGAAACGCCTCGGATATCGCCGACCTGACCCGGGCCGAGTCGCCGGACGTCATCGCTATGCAGGAGTTGAAGCAGGGGCTGGCGGCACCGCTACGCGCCGAGTTGGCGTCGGAATACCCTTATTTCTTGTACGACAGCTCACAGGGTCTGACGGGATTGATCAGCCGTTACCCCTTGACGGCAGGTTCGATATTGCCCGAGCTCCGATACAGTCGCTCGGCCAGCGTTGAGACACCTGCCGGGCCGGTTACCGTGTGGAGCGTCCACCTGGCTACTGCTCTTTCACAGCCCGGCTGGCAGGCTCAAAGAAGGATGGCGGCCGCCGTTGCCGAAATGGCGGAAGAGGACGGGGAGCCATTGGTGGTTATGGGAGATTTCAACACCACCGACCAGACCGAGAACTACGGTCTGGTCGCCGACGAATTGACCGATGTCCACTGGTCTGTCGGCCGAGGCTTTGGCTTCACGTTTCCTGACCTGCGTCGATACGGGGCTGACTCACCTGTAGTGGGCCCAGTGGTGCGTATAGATCACATTTTTGTGAGCGAACACTTGACACCACAGGAGATCCACGTGGTCCCCTCGGGACACGGTTCAGACCATCGGCCGGTCGTGGCCACCCTGCGCTTTAATGGCAGATGAAGTCGCGATGAAACAGGGACTGGCCGTTGTAGCCTGTGCGCTGTTGCTGTCGGCGTTGAGCTATTCAGGCATAGCCGCGCTGAGCGTTATGGCTGATTCCCCACCGGATCCAACGTCATCGTACCTGGTCGTGATCGACTATCGCGACGGGGATGAGCTGAAACGCCTGGCTTTGTTGAACCTCCACTGGCTCGACTGGCAAGCAGATCGGCTGGCGGCGATCGTTTCGGCACAAGAATTAGCCACGCTGCGCAGCCTGGGGTTTGACGCACGCGTTCTCGATGCGCCGGCAACACCCGAGCTGTACTACCTGGTCAGCCTGCCTCCCACGGGTGATGCCGCCCCCTTATACCGTCACGGAAAAGTCTTCCCGTATGTGGAAGACGCCTTTATCCTCAAGGCCAACCCCGCCGAGGCTGAGGCGCTGGCCATCGAAGGCTTCTTTATTCAGAAGCTGCTGGGCCCTGTCGTGTTGCCCCACACGTCACCCGCCGACGCGGACGCTTCAGGCGTTCTGATCCAGGAACACGATCCCCTTATTCAAACCCTGGTCGACTCAGTATCCCAAACACACATCTACACGAGCATCCTTAACCTCCAGGATGATGATACAAGCCCAGGTTGGGATGCCGAGCGCTCTCGTTACACCTACGCGCCAGAATTGGTGATCGAGCGGGATTACATCCGTGACCGTATGGAAGCGCTGGGTTTGGATGTCCGGTATCAGGATTTTAATCTCGGGGATACGTCGCTGGACAACGTCGAGGGGATGTTGGACGGCTGGGGGCTGGAGGGCGATACGATTTACATCGCCTGCGCCCACTACGACTCCATCTCCAACGCTCCTTACAGTACTGCACCCGGCGCGGATGACAATGCCAGCGGGGTAGCCGCGGTGCTAGAGGCGGCCCGTGTTTTGAGCCAGTACCGCTACCGCCACACGCTGCGCTTCGTGACCTTCGCCGCCGAGGAGCAGGGGCTCTATGGTAGTTACTACTATGTGGTAGAGGCCCGCTCGGCCGGGACGGACATCGGCGGCGCTATTAACCTAGATATGATCGCCTGGGACTCGGACGAAAATAACATCATGGAAATCCACGCCGGAACGCAGAGTGACTCGCAAGCCTTGGGGACCGCCTTCCTGAGCGCAAACGCTACCTACGGCCTCTCGCTGGTCCCCGAATACATCACCAACGGCGCGACCAGGGCTAGTGACCACGCCCGTTTTTGGAGCCAGGGCTACCCGGCCATTCTGGTCATTGAGGACTTCCAGGATTTTAACCCCTACTACCACAAAACCAGCGACACGCTAGACAAACTGAACCTTCCCTACGCGACGAAGTTTGTGCAAGCGACCGTCGCCACACTGGCAGAATTGGCGGAGATTATCCCGCCCGGGGTGAACGTGGAGCACAGCGGCCCTGCTATGGTGGTGCCCGGCAGGCTGACCTCGCTGGTGATCCAATACGCTAATCCTGGCCCCAACCCAGCAGCGGGGGTCGTGATCACCGACACCCTCGGCCCAGGGTTGACGTACGTTGAGAACAACAGCGGATATCCCGTCACCCAACCCGACAGCGGCACGATCGTGTGGCAGATTGGAGATGTGGCGCCCTACAGTCGAGGCTCGTTCGTGGTAACGGCAACGGTAGGAGCCACGTTGCCGGTCGGCACACACCTGACCAGCACCGTGGAGATCACAGGCCTCACCAGCTATGACGACCCCGCGGACAACCGGGCCACGTGGACAGGGTTTGTGCCGTACATGCTCCGTCTGCCGCTCGTCGTCAAGGACGGCAACTAGGTAGTGTTGACATTTGAGTTATCACCTGAGAGGCATCATCAAACTTTTCGCTGGAGCCTCAGAGGGTAAGGACACAATGTCAACACGGCCTAATCCACACGGGCCCTGGTGTAATCGTCCGGTGTGTCAATGTCGAACAAAACGCCAGGATCGGGGGCTGGCACGCGCTCGGCGTGCCGGGCATAGGCCTGCAACACCGGCCGGCCGCCGGTGTCGCCCTTCAGGCGCACCAGATGGGGGAAGATGTCGCGGTCGAAGAGGACGGGATTGCCGCGTCGCCCCTGGTACTCCGGCCAGACGACGGGGGCCAATGTGGCCTGGTGGCGCTTGATGAGCGCGTTGGTGAGGTCCGGGGTGATGCCTGGCTGGTCGACCAAAGGGAAAAGCGCGCCACTTACGTTGGCGGGCAGGGCGGCCAGTCCCGCTCGCACAGAAGTGCTTTGCCCCTGGGCCCAGTCGGGATTGACGACTACCTGCACCGGCCGGCCGCCGAGAGCAGCCCGGCAGGCATCGGCCTGGTGACCCAGCACCACGACGACCGGCTCTGCACCCGAGGCCAAGGCCACGTCTACCACGTGCCCCAGCAAGGTATCCCCCTCCCAGGACAGCAATTGCTTGGGCCTGCCGAAGCGTTTGGATCCGCCTGCCGCCAGCACGACCGCCGCTACCCGGCCTCGCACTTCGATCACAGGGTCCTCGCGCTGCACCGCGCCGATCGCCACGGCGTCAACCCTCGGGTGAGCCAATAGATGGCGGGCGATCTCGTGCGCGGCGTTCAATTGTTGGGCGCTTTCCACTTTGTTGATGAGGGGCACGGCCCGGGCGCTGGGTGGCAACCCCTTCAGCCCACCCAGGGGATGAGCCAGGACTGAAGCAACAATCTCCGGCGTCACCTCGACACCAACCTCGACACCGGCTAGCTCCGCCACGCGCCCGGCTCGGTGGACGTATCTCTCGACCAACGGACGGCCCAGAGCATCCACGCCAACGACCGGCACCAAGATCGTGGTACACCCGGGCACCACCGGCTCGTGGTCAGCGGGGGCTTTAAAGGGCCGCATGCGCGAGCCGTCGGCCTCGTCGAGGATGAAGTCTACCCCCGACAGGGCGGCCATAGCCGCCACAACGTCCGGGGCTACGCCAAATGCCTTGCCGATGTCATGGTCGGGCTCTCCAACAACCAGAAGATGGGGATGTTGGGTGAGTTGCTGAGACAATGAGTCAATAAGTTGGCGGGTGGCTTGGCCCCTGGCGTGGACGATGTGGTGCGGGGCAAGGGCGATTTGGCTGGAAAAGATACGGGTCGTGGTGGTGGTGACAACACGCCCTCCGTCCGCGACGAGTTCATCCGCCAGGCGAAACATCGCGCTCGTCTTGCCGCCACCGCCCACGAAGGCGACGACCTCTTTCGGTTGAATGCGCAGCGCGCGATTTAGGTTCATAAGCCCAACAAGTACTGCGTATTGCGTACTGCGTATTGCGTACTCCGTGGAGAGTGGTGGGTGACCGTCAGCTTCCTACTTCCCGCTTCGCGTCCCTACTTCCTACCCCCTGATTAAGCCAGGCCAAGATCGCCTCTAGCACAGCGCCCCCGATGGCCAACGATTTCTCGGAGATGGTGAAACAATGGCGATCCACGGCACGCGGGTCCAGATCGCCGATTTTGAGACCCTTAGTCACGCGCACGCTGGGGTGGATCAGCCCGCGCAGCACGCCATCGAACATGGCGCGCACTTCGTGGCCATTCACGTGGCCGATGAGGTCTCCCTTGCGCAGCCGATCGCCGACGCCTGCGACGGGGCGCAGGTGGCCGTCGGCCGGGGCGCGGATCACCCGCCCTCGGGCGTAGCCCTCCACCTTGCCGGGGGTCTTGGTGTCGGGCTGGGGGGAGCCTTCATAAATGATGCGGCCCAGCCAGTGGCCACGGTTGGTCTCAATGGCGGCGTGACAATCGACGTCTGCGATAAAGCCCGGTCCCAGGGCGATGACCAGCGGCGCGTCGGTGATGCGGGTACCGGTGTTGTGCTTGGCCATAACGCCATCCACCAGCACTCTCGGCTTGAGAACCTCGACTGCGTGAGCCTCCGGGTCCACCAGCACCGAGATGACCTCACCTCGACGCGCGACGGCCAGCCCCTCCCGGGAGTCTTCCACGCGCCGGGCAGTCACCTCCTCGACGGTGGTCTCACCGTCGTAGACCGCCTGGCCGAAGCTGACGGCGCGGCGCACCATCAATGGTTCTGGGAGCTCGGTCATCAGCACCGGAAATCCAGAGCGAAAAAGACGATAGGCGACCCCGGTGGCCAGGTCGCCAGCGCCCTTGATCAAAACCAGGGTGTCAGAGAAAAGCATCATAACGTCCTGCTATGCAAGAGATTGATGGATAGGCAGTGGGATTAGGCGGTGTTGACATTCTGTCCATTCCCGCGCGCCTTGCCATCGTTTGACATACCTTCTCTTCTGCTCTAGACTTTGGACACCTGAACGCAACACTTCAAAAAAGAGGTGCCAGGCACCTGATATTCACTCAAGTGAAGCTGGAGGGGAAGCCAAAGATGACCGAACCAACTGCCAAAGTCTGCCACTACACCGACGTGCCCTCGGAGGTATACGGGGACGGAGCGCTTCGGGTGACCGTCCGCTGGATCATCGACGAGGAAAAGGATGGCGCGCCCGTATACGCCTTGCGGGTGATTGAAGTGGCCCCCGGCGGCCACACACCCAACCATACGCACCCCTTTGAGCACGAGAATTACGTCATGGAGGGGAAGGGGCGGGTTCAAATCGACGGCGCGTGGCACGCCGTGGGCGCAGGCGATGTGGTTTTTGTGCCACCCAACACCCAGCACACCTACGTTAACGCGGGTGATGCGCCATTCAAGTTCCTGTGCGGCATTCCTGTCTCGGGGTTGATGCCTAAGTGAGTCTGAGAACAAGCCCTCAGAAGCTGAGAATAAATCCTCAGGCTCAAAGCTAAAGCCAGCTAAAGCAGGCTAAGAGTGACCGTCTTAGGTCCCAGTCTCCTTATCCGAGCGAGCGGTCCGGGGCGTTGAGCAAGCGACGCACGCCGAGTGGGACAAGGCCACCAGGCAGGCGGCTGCCCCTTGCGTCCGTACCTGCCAGGTAGGATCCCCCATCGAGGCTGACTGGGTCCAGTAGGCTCTCCCCTGCCTGGCCGAAACTTAGTCCGCTCCCTCCTTACTGGCTATCAGCATATTCCACTCGCCCTTCTGCACGGTTTTCCCTTCCTGGTTGATGACCCACACGTCGAAGATGACCGACCCACCGCCCAGGCGCGGCATCGGCTTTAGCTCTTTGACACGGGCCTTGACGTGGATCGTGTCACCGAAAAAGGTTGGCTGACTGAATTTACACGTCAACTCGCGGAAGGCCAAAGCCGTCCCCTCAATGAAGCCCAGGCGAACCGCCAGTCCGGTGGCGATCGACAAGACCAGCACGCCGTGGGCAACTCGTTTGCCAAAGAGGCTGCCTTTGGCGTGCTCCTCGTCGGTGTGAAGCTGGGTGTAGTCGCCAGAGAGTCCGGCGAAGTTCACCACGTCGGCCTCGGTGATGGTGCGGCCCACGCTGACCATCTCGTGACCCACCTCGAATTCCTCAAAATACATACCACGTGCGCTCATACTAGACCTCCCTGAATCTGTATGCGATGGATTAACTCCGAACGATAACGCAGGTTGAGCGTATAGTCATTAGCAATCTGTACCTTGCTCAACGGGAAGCCGACACCGGTGTTGACGTGGGCTCAACCGCGCCCATCAAGTTCGAGGGTGATTTCGACAATTAACCGCTCTGTCGTCGCTAGGATGCCGACGCTGAAACGGACGTAATCGGCCAAGCCGGGGAGTTGTGGTAGCGGATCAGGATGCCGCGCGCGGCCGTCGTGCCCCACGACCTGGCTCGGGATGAGATTAGCATAACTGGGGTAGGGATGCAAATACTGAGTGGTTATATGCCCTCTTGGGGATGAACGAAGCCACCAGCAGGGCTGCCAGTAGGCGATGGATAACGACTGATCCGAACATATGAAACTAAACAAATTCGGGCTTCCATGGGGCCGCAAAAGAGTTTAGATAGTT
>JAUVPY010000345.1 GCA_030598425.1 Anaerolineae bacterium | reverse complement strand
GCACACTATCGGCCCCGGCCTGGGCACTGAGGACCACAGCATCCCGAGTAGGCCGAAACGCAGTGGAGGCCGTATCGAGGGGTGCGGCCAATGCGAGGAGTCCTGGCAAACCCGCACCCTTCGACACTTGCACCTGCGGCGTCAAGTGCAGGTGTACGCGCTCCACTGCGTTCCGCGCTACTCAGGCCGCGTCCTGATGTGCGGCCTAAGGGCCGCCATGTCGAAGGGATGCTAGTCTAGCTGTTTTACCGGCGATCAGATGTTTGGTGTA
Organism: Anaerolineae bacterium; assembly: GCA_030598425.1. Lineage (GTDB taxonomy): Bacteria > Chloroflexota > Anaerolineae > 4572-78 > NAK82 > JAUVPY01. Next base: position 3,899 of record JAUVPY010000345.1, on the reverse strand, counting down.
GGGCAATGAGTGCCAGGACAAAAGAACGCAAGGTCCCCAAGGCGCCCAAAGCTCACACGTGGTTGTGGGCTTTTTTGGCTTTGTGGTATAATGTGCCGCAAAATAGACTTGACCTATCTGAATAGATCCGGGTTTGCGTGATGCTGATATTAGCTGTGGATGTGGGCACTGGAACTCAAGATATTTTGCTCTTCGACAGCCGGCGTGAAGTGGAGAACTGTCTCAAGATGGTGATGCCCTCTCCGACGCTGCGGTTGGCTGACGCCGTTCGGGGCGCCACCCGCCGGGGCGACGATGTGTTACTGACGGGCGTGTTGATGGGGGGTGGACCATGTGCTTGGGCAGTGGAGGACCATCTCAAAGCTGGCTATCGCGTCTACGCCACACCGTCCGCCGCGCGCACCTTCAATGACGACCTGGAGGCTGTGGCTGCAATGGGCATTACGTTGGTCAGCGAGGACGAGGCTGGGGCGCTGAATGGCGGCCTGGCTCGGCTGCGTATGGCTGATTTCGACTATCAGTCCATCGCCGAGGCCTTCGCCCGTTTCGATGTGGATTTGGATCGATACCTGGATGGCCTGGCCGTCGCTGTCTTTGACCACGGTAACGCGCCGTCTGGCGTGAGTGACCGGCTCTTCCGCTTTGAATACTTGGCAGACCGCATCCGCGCCGAGAATCGCCTTTCAGCCTTTGCCTTTTTGGCTAAGGACGTTCCCTCCATCATGACCCGAATGCAAGCGGTTGTTGACTGTGTGCCCCGTGACGATGTCCCTGTGTTGCTGATGGACACTGCGCCTGCGGCTGTGCTTGGCGCGTTTCAGGATTCCTCCGTTGGGGGGCGGCGACCAGCCATTGTGGCCAATGTCGGAAACTTCCATTGTCTGGCCTTTCGGCTGGGGGATGAGGGTATCGAGGGTGTCTTTGAACATCACACCGGCGAGATCAGCGTCGACCAACTGGAGACCTTTCTCGATCTGCTGGCCGAAGGCAGCCTAACCCACGAGCAGATATTCGATAGCAACGGCCACGGTGCCCTTCTATTCCGGGGCGATCCCATCCCGCCGGATTCGCGCTACATAGCCGTCACTGGTCCCAGGCGAGGTTTGCTGCGCCGCTCGCGCCATCACCCTTACTTTGCCACGCCCTTCGGTGATATGATGCTTACCGGTTGTTATGGCCTGGTCCGCGCTTATGGCGATGTGGTGCCCGAGGCGAGAGAAGTCATTGATCGAGCCTTGGCTGGCGGCGATGGCTCGGCGTTATGGTAGGTATGATGATGACTCCGTCCTCCTTCGTCGAACGTCTGAAACAAGGTCCCCTCCTTTTCGATGGGGCTATGGGCACCCTGCTGCACAGCCAGGGGGCGGACCTGGACCGGTGCTTCGATGAGCTGAACCTCACCCACCCGGTTGAGGTCGCCGAAGTGCACCGTGCCTATATTGAGGCTGGCGCCCAGGCCATCGAGACCAATACCTTTGGCGCCAACCGCTTCAAACTGAGCGAACATGGCCTGGGTGACAAGGTAGCCGAGATCAATCGCGCCGGGGTAGAGTTGGCTCGGCGCGCAGTGGCGGGTTCATTTAAGGCAGGCTATCAATCGGTGCTACGAGGAGTGCTGGTTGCCGGGTCTGTGGGGCCGTCCGGCCGGCAAATGGCGCCGCTAGGGCGGTTGCAACCCGAAGCTGCCCGCGCTGCCTTCCGCGAGCAGGTGACGGCGCTGCAAAAAGCTGGCGTTGACTTGCTTATCTTCGAGACTTTTTCCGACCTCGACGAAATGAGCGAGGCGGTACGTGCGGCCCGAGAAGTTTGCGCCCTGCCTGTTATCGCTCAGATGACCTTTACCGAGGACATTCGTACACCCCTGGGACACACCCCTGAACAGGTGGTTGAGGCCCTGCGTGGCCTGGGCGTAGACGCTATTGGCGTCAATTGCAGCGTTGGGCCAGCGCCTGTGTTGCGGGTGGTTCACCGCATGCGTCAGGCGCTCGGCTCAGAGAATGGCACTTTCCTCTCGGCGCAACCCAATGCTGGTTGGCCGACACGGACAGGGGAGCGCCTGATGTTTCCGGCCACTCCCGACTATTTCGGCGAGTATGCGTCGGCGCTGATAGATGCTGGGGCGACCGTTGTCGGCGGTTGCTGTGGCACGACTCCGGCTCACGTGGCCGCCATGCGAGCGACCCTGGATAACCCATCGCCGGCACCCTCATTGATCAAGCTAAAGCCGGTTGCCGAGCCCGAGATGGTGCTCGGCCCCGAAGCCCCAACAGAGTTGGCCCAAAGGCTGGCTGCCGGGGATTTTGTCATTGGTGTGGAAATTGATCCGCCCAAGGGTTACGGCGCCGAAAAACTGCTGGCGGCCGCCCGTATGTTACGCGACACAGGCGCTGACGTGATGAGTGTGGCCGACAGCCCGATGGCCCGCATGAGGATGAGCGCTTGGGCAGTATGCCACCTTATCCATAGCCGGGTGGGGATTGAAACGGTCCTGCACTTCCCGACGCGCGGGCGAAATCTGTTGCGAGTGCAGGGCGATCTATTGGCTGCCCACGCCCTGGGCGCGCGTAATCTGTTCGTCGTTATGGGCGACCCAACCGCCATTGGCGACTATCCAGAGGCGATGGATCAGTATGACTTGGTTCCCTCTGGTCTGATCCGGCTCATCAAGGGTGGCTTCAACCGAGGGGCGGATCACGCTGGCTCCTCTATCGGGCGGCCAACCAATTTCTTGGTGGGTTGTGCTCTGAACTTGGGCGCTGCCGACCTCGACCGGGAAGTCAGAGTATTGCACAAGAAAATCGAGGCAGGTGCCGATTTCACCCTATCACAACCAGTATACGATGCTGAAGTGCTGCGTCGCTTCCGGACGTACTATGAGGAGCAGCACGGCCCGCTGCCCCTGCCAATCATGGTAGGTATTCTGCCCCTCTACGGGATACGGCATGCTGAGTTTCTACATAACGAAGTCCCTGGCATCTCTATTCCTGATGCTACTCGTGACCGGATACGACGTGCGGGCGAGGACGGCCCACAGGAGGGCGTGCGAATGGCGCGCGAATTGCTGATCGAGTTGGGTGAGATGGTGCAAGGGGTGTATCTGATGCCCGCTTTCAATCGCTTTGACTTGATCGGTGAGATCACAGAGGACATCAGATCACTGTCGCTGGGGAAACGTTAAGCTGTGTCTTCAGAAGGGAAAGATCGGGGTGATCGGTAGCTACGGAGTTTGACCATGGGTTTCATCATTCGCGTATATACTCCGGCATATGTGCTCATCGGGCAAAGCGAGTCGACCAATGCGTTTCTGGGCTGGCTCAACAATCCCAATAAGCAGACCCTTGACTTGTCCGAGGTGCAGGGCTTCTCCCTCGATCCCAATGCCACTTTGGTCGACTTTTCGCAGCCGACGGCCACTTTTCCCAAGAGGCAGGTTGTGGCTATTGACTTGGTCAGCCCCGAAGCCCAAGCTTCAGTACAATTAACATCCCGCGCTGAGCTAGCGGTGCTATACACTGATCGTTTCGTCATCCAGGCCAACATGCATCCGTCAGGCGAAATGCCGGTCAGTAATATGTTCAACGTGGTTGGTGGCGACTTCATTCCGGTGAGCGATGCTCGGCTGTATCCACTGGTTCCCACGCGAAAGCTGCCGACTGACAACGCCCGGGTCTTAGTACTTAATAAGCAATCTATCAATTTCTACCACGCACGGACGTAGCCACTATGGACAGGCACATAATCAAACGTCTAGACAAGCATATTCTCGAAGCGCATCGGCATCTATGTCAGTCGGTAGATGGAGCTGTTTTCGAGCGGGCTGACGATTGGATCAGGGGATTCACCGGCTCCATCATATCAACCTTTAATATTCTTGTGCTGTTGAGCGATCAAGCTCTATC
>JAUVPY010000269.1 GCA_030598425.1 Anaerolineae bacterium | reverse complement strand
TGCCCTTCTCAACAAAAGTTTTGTTGCTCATCGTTTCAGATACTTTTCTACTTTGCAATACGGAATGAATATTCAATCCAAGTATATCATATCCATATCATTTTGTCAAAACCGAAACCTGTAACCCGGAAACCTCCTCCAACCTACCTAGTTCAGCGATATGCCTGTGCTGGCTACTTAACTGATCCATCGACGTGTAAAGGTGTTGCAGGCTATCTTCGTTCGATCTGGGGAGGTGATTGGCAATAAAAGTGTTGGACAATGGCGGGCACAAAAAAGGCCGCTGCGCTCTGAACGCAGCAACCTTTTTGTGACTGCAAGCTAACTTAGCATAATGCCCCCAAGGGGATTTGAACCCCTGTCGCAGCCTTGAAAGGGCTGTGTCCTGGGCCAGGCTAGACGATGGGGGCGTCTGAGCGGGCGTATTCTACCATAGGGGGTGCAAAGCGGCAAACTTCGTCGAGGAGATTGCGGTTGCTTCCAAATTAAGGGCTGATCACAGATATGGTTTGATGCGCCGCGCCACCCGGCGGCAGGCTTCGCCCAGGAAATCCAAATCCTCCTCCGTGTGAGCTGTGGAGATCGCACCATGGCTACGAAGCATAAACACATCCTCCAGCAGCAAAGCCTGGTCCATCACCTTGTGCCCCAAGGTGATGTCACACACACGCGGGTTCAGCCAATCTTCTGGGCGTTTCAATTGGGCATCCTCTTCATATGGAAAATGGAGCATGAACATCGAGCTCCCGGGCAGCACCTCGTCGTCGTAGCCCGTGCACCGGGCGTAGATACCCTCCTCCAAGAAGGCGGCTACCATCAGTTGACGCACTCTTGCGCCCAATTCGCCCAGGTGGGGGTAGATCTCCGCCTCGTGGTCGACCAAATAGGACATAAGCGTTTTGGCCGCCAAGAGCGAGGCGGGGTGGGCAGAATAGGTACCCCCGGAGAACCTGACCCTATGACCTGCCGAGCGACCCACCAAGCTCATAATGTCCGCCCGTCCGGCTACTGCCGAGACCGGCATACCGCCTCCAATGATCTTGCCGAAGGTGGTCAGATCCGATTGTACGCCGTACAGCACGCCGACGCTGCCCGCGTGGAAACGAAAGCCAGAGATTACTTCGTCAAAGATGAGCACGGCACCGTATTGGTGCGTTAGCTCTCTGGCGGTTTGCAGGTATTGGCGTGTGGCCGGTGCGAAGCCGCCAGCACCGAGGAAGGGTTCGACGATGAAGCATGCCACCCGGTCGCCGTATTCACGAAAGTGGTCACGTAGCCTGTCGGGTTCACTAAAGCTGGTCACGATTACCTGGTCGGTTATGGAGACAGGTACACCATCAGACTCGACCTCCTGAAAGCCATCACCGGCGCCCGCGTGAAAACCTATGCCTTTGAGGGCCCAGGGCTGAGCGCCGTGCCAACCCCCGCCCACCTTGATCACCAGATTCCGTCCGGTGAAGGCGCGGGAGAGCAGGATGGCATACATAGTTGCCAGGGACCCGCTGGTTGTAAAGCGTACCTTCTCGGCGCCCGTCTGTCGGCACAGAATCTCGGCAGTCTCTATCTGGAGCCGATCAGTGAAACCGCTTTGCAATCCCCAACCTGAACCAAGAGATTGAGCCAGCACGGAGGTGATGACCTCCGGATTATGCCCCAAGATGTTGGCGAAGTGCCCCTGCCAGAAGTCCAACAGATCGTGGCCATCCTCGTCTTTCAGCCAGGCTCCCTGAGCAGCGACGATGCGCGGTGGGAAGGGGTCGATAAGACGCAGTGCGTGGCTTCCCCCATCCACCTGAAACCTCATGGCTCTTTGGTTGAGGGCTTTGGACTTGGGTGAGTAGAGGGCGTACGCTTCGGCAAGCTCGGCCAACAGAGGGCCGTAATCCCTGGTTTTCATGAATCCTCCCTCGTGAATCTCTGTTTATCGAATGGAATGATCGCGTGATAGGATGGATCTCTGATTGTACAACCTGCTGAGTGCCGGTGCAAACTGTAACGCGACGTGAACTGCCCACTCTTTTGAAAGCGGGCATGGATTATGATATAATCAGCGCGAAACAATTCGCCCTGACCCAACTATCGTGTCCGACGAGACGACCTCTCGCAGCCTCCGGTGCCGTTCCCGCGGCCTGTCTCCCATTTTGGCGACACACGTGTTGCGTGGTCAGTGGTGGGCTATTCTGGGCAAGGGGATTGAGCTATGCTTGAAATCGATGATGACGCCAGACACGACGCAGCCTCGGCTCAGGACGAAGTAACCAACGGTTTCGAAGTAACCGCGGAATCGGAGGACCCGGGGCCAGTTGGAGATTTTGACTCAGATCGAAGGCCAGGCGTTTTCGCCGCGGGCATGGCGTTCTTAGCCATCGCCATAATGGTGGCGATGGGATGCAGCCTGGGACGGCAGGAGGCAGCGCGACCCACCACGTCGACGACGGCCACCCCGCGAGCCCTGGCCGGGTGGACCGAAACGATCGAGACGCCGACAGCCTCGGCGGCGGGCGTGGTCGCAACCCCGACGGCCAACACGCTGGAGGCAGATGACGACGGCGATGGGTTGAGCAACCGTATTGAGACGGAGCTGGGCACACTGCCTGACGTAAAAGACACCGATGGAGATGGGCTTTACGACGGGCAGGAATTTTACGAAGCCGGGACCGATCCCCTCCAAGCGGACAGCGACGGGGATTGGTTGTCGGATCGCGACGAAGGGTTCTGGCAAACGGACCCGTTGTTCGCCGACACCGACGGAGACACGCTCCCGGATGGGGTAGAGGTCTACCTGCGCACCACCAGCCCTACCAAAGCCGACACCGACGGCGATGGCCTGCTGGATGCAGACGACCCCAACCCGGCTGGGGCGCCCAGGCCTACCCCGACCCCGCCCACAATCAGTGCCCTTAGCTACGACACCAGTCACCCGGCGGTGGATTTTCTCCTGAACCAGATACATCTCGTCCGCCACGATCGGGAGAAGCTGGTGTGTGTTTCCCGGGCCGGGTTGAACGGCCTGAACCAACCGGAGCTGCAAGACGGCAATGTGCTGGGTCCGTATCAGGGCGATTATCGCTGGGTCGAAGAGCAAGGCGTCGCCGAGGGCAATGTGCTGTTTAGATACATAAATGGTAGATTCGTAGTCATCCGCGAAGAACCCTGGGAACGCTTCCCCGGCGGCCAGGTCTCCCTGTCGCTGGGGGACGCCATAGACATGCTCGAAAGCGGCCAAATGTTTTACCTCGAGGGAGCGCCGCGCGGGGTGCCGGAATGTGATTAGGCTTCGGTGCGAAACCGGTAGTGGACGCAACCCCGTGTGTCCACCATTGCAGAGGAGGAACACCCCCGATGAGTGAACTGAAGTTTGGCTGGCACATGCACTCGTTTCCCGTCGACGGCAGCAGCGGACCTGCTTTCCTGGATCAAATCCACCACACCCTGGACCGCATCCATCCTCACTTCGACTCGGTCTGGGTCGACGACCACATGCTGCCCTGGGCTGAGTGGCAGGCGAATGACACGCCTTACCTGGAGTGTACCACCACCATCGCCTATTTTGCCGCCGCCTACCCGGCCCTTAAATTTGGGGCCAGTGTGCTCTGCCAGTCTTATCGCAACCCCGGTCTGCTGGCCAAGATGGCGGCCAATCTACAGTGGGTCACCGGCGGGCGGTTTCTGTTTGGCATCGGGGCCGGCTGGATGGAAGAGGAATACGTGGCGTACAACATTGACTTTCCGAAACCATCGGTGCGCATTGCCCAGTTGGAGGAAGCGGTTCAGATTGTGAGGCTACTATGGACCCAATCCCCCGCCAGCTTTGAAGGCACCTACTATCGGATCAAAGATGCCTATTGCGAACCGCGCCCGGACCCGGTCCCGCCGCTGTTGATCGGCGGGGGCGGCGAGCGGCTTACCCTACGGGTGGTGGCCAAGCACGCCGACTGGTGGAACATCTCGGGCGGGACCTACGAGAACTACGCCCACAAGCTCAACGTGCTGCGCCAGCACTGTGAGGCGGTCGGTCGCGACTACGACGAAATCGTCAAGACCTGGTCGGCGGAAGCGGTCGCTGTGGCCGGTACCGAGGCGGAAGCTCAACACATCGCAGCCGGGTCGCCGTACAATGAAAACTCCATCGTCGGCACGCCCACTCAGGTGGCGGAACAGCTTCAGCCGTTTGTCGATCTCGGAGTGAGGCATCTTATCGTGCGCCTCCTTGACTTCCCCAACACACAGGGCATTGAGACATTTGCACGGGAAGTGATGCCGCGCTTATCAACCTCAAGGTAATCATCCTCTAACAAGGAGACAAGACCGGAAATGAGTTCTCTGACAAGTAGAGAAAGGGTTAACCTCGCCCTCAACCACGAAGAACCAGATCGCGTTCCCCTGGATCTTGGGGGTACACCCTGGTCCACGATGATCGTCCCCGCCTACAAGAGACTTAAGGAATACCTTGGTCTGGAGCACGAGACAAAGCTGCTGTTGAAACGACCCCAATCAGTTGTTCCGGACGATACAGTATTGGACAGGCTGGACGTCGATTTCGTTGGCCTGAACCTGGGGGAGTTCCGAGGTGGCGGTGGTCGGGAGTTGGACGCTTACACATTAGTGGACGCGTGGGGCACGACCTGGAAAAAGGCCCCCGGCGGTCATTACATCAATGTGGATGGACCGTTCCAAAAGCGTGATCCGAAGCTAGAGATTCTTGAAAACCATGAATGGCCGGATCCAAACGACGCGGGCCTTTTCGATGGACTCAGTGAAAGAGCAGCCCAGTTACGGAAGAACTCAGACCGGGCCATTGTGCTGAGCCTGCCGGTGGGGATCGTGCATCATTGTCAGTTCCTGCGAGGGTATTCAGAATGGCTCATAGATCTAATTGAGAATCCGGAATACG
>JAUVPY010000103.1 GCA_030598425.1 Anaerolineae bacterium | reverse complement strand
GAGATCCAGGACGTAGCAGTTCACACCTATCGACTGGCCGTCCCCCCAATGAGGCTGAACGTGCGGGAAGGGGAAGTCATCGGCCTAGCCGGGCTGGAGGGAAGTGGCCAGCGGCTGCTGCTCCAAGCCTGCGCCGGTCTGCTGAAACCATCCTCGGGGTGGGTGCTCTTGGCCGGACAAGACTTCACCGGGCGCTCCTACCGTGACTTTCTGGCGGCTGGCGTGGCTTACCTCCCGGCTGGCCGCATGGAGGAGGGATTGGTCCAGGGGCTGACCCTGACGGAACACTACGTGCTGTCCCAACGCGATGCCCAGTCCACTTTCATCGACTGGGCCGCGGCTACGGACGGTATGCAAAGCAAGATCACAGAATTCAACATCAAGGGGACACCTACCACGCCGGTCGAGGCCCTCTCAGGCGGCAACCAGCAGCGGGCATTGCTGTCGCTTTTGCCGCCCACCTTGAGATTACTGGCGATGGAGCATCCCACCCGGGGCCTGGACATCGAGTCTTCTATGTGGGTCTGGGAGCAACTGCTCGAACGGAGGCGGAGTGGCACGGCTATCCTCTTCATCTCGGCCGACCTGGACGAATTGATGGAGCACAGCGACCGTATCGTCGTCTTTTCCGGAGGTACGATGACCAGCCCCATAGAAGCTGCCACGACGTCTGCCGAGGAACTGGGTTACTTGATTGGGGGCATGAAGAGTGATGCGTGATGCGTACTGCGTATTGCGTACTGCGTATTCGTATTGCGTACTGCGTATCGCGTGTTGGATTGCCGGGCCCCGTTGACCCGCCGTCTTGCTGATTTGCCAATTTGCTGTTCTGGTGACTTTCTTATGCAACGACTGTCTAACCTGGCATTCGGTCTCTTGCCCGTTATCCTGGCCCTTGGACTGACCACAATCATCCTGCTGGTCGTGGGAGCGCCGCCACTGGAAGCTTATCGAAACATCGTCGAGGGCGCACTGGAGAGCCCTGACAAGTTGTCCTCCGTAGTCACGGCAGCAGTGCCCCTGTGGCTTTGCTCGGCTGGACTGCTCATCACCTTTGCGGCCGGTTTGTGGAACATCGGGGTGGAGGGCCAGATTGTGGCCGGCGCGCTGCTGGCCACCTGGCTGGCGCTCAACCTCACCCTGCCGGCGCTCCTATTCACCCCGTTGTTGCTGATAGCCGGGATGGTGGGCGGGGCGCTGTGGGGACTGCTGGCCGGCTGGCTCAAGGTATATGGGGGCGTCCACGAGATATTTGGCGGCGTGGGGCTGAACTTCATCGCCATCGTGCTCACCAACTATTTAATTTTCGGCCCCTGGAAGCCAGCCGACGGCGCCACGATGAGCGGTACTGAACCTTTCCCGCCGCTAGCTTGGCTGCCACGCCTGGGGGGCTTGCCGGTCCATCCCATTGCGGTGGTCCTGGCCTTGGTTGCCATCGTCTTGGTGTACTTCGCATTGGGTGACACCACCTGGGGCCTCAAGCTCAAGGCCATCGGCAAAAACCAGCGCTCGGCCTTCTTGATGGGTATCCCCACCCAGCGCTATATTCTGCTTGCTTTTCTGCTGTGTGGGGCATTGGCTGGACTGACTGGCTCTATCCTGGCCACCGGCGTACGCCAGCGATTGATCCCAGGCATTTCCGCCGGCTTTGGCTTTTCGGCATTGCTGGTGGTGCTGCTGGCTGGCTTTCGGCCGGTGTGGGTAATTCCCATCGCCCTCTTCTTCGCCGCCGTGGGCGTGGGCAGCCCCCGGCTGGAGCTAAACATGCAGCTCGATTCGGCGCTGGGCGGCACTTTGGAAGGGCTTATTGTGTTGTTTGTGCTTCTAGCTCAGGGTGTGAGGCGCAGGTTGCGTGAAGCGTAGAGCGGGTTTCGTGTTGCGCAGTGCGTAACACGAAACACACATTTTCGCCAACGTCACGTACGGAGTGATTTTCGGATGGATAGTCTGCTTCTAATCAAAACTCTGGCCACCATCGTACGCGGGGCCACGCCGCTGGTCTTCGCCAGCATCGGAGAAACCATCACCGAGAGGTCGGGCATCATCAATCTCTCCCTGGACGGCACCATTCTGTTGTCGGCGATGGTCTCTTTTGCCGTGGCTTACACCACCGGCAGCGTCATACTCGGTTTCATAGCAGCGATGGCCGTCGGCGCACTGATGGCCTTCATCATTGCCTTTGGCAGCATCGCCCTGCGTCAGGATCAGGTGGCCATCGGCTTCGTGCTAACACTTCTGGGCGCAGAGCTGAGCTCTTTCCTGGGCAATCCCTTCGTGCGGCTTAGGGGGCCGTCGGTGCCACACATGCCCATCCCCCTCCTGTCCGAAATCCCGGTCATCGGCCCCATCTTCTTTAATCACAACATCGTGGTCTATCTGAGCTACGTGTTGATTATCGGGAGCTGGCTATATATCTTCAAGACGCAACCGGGGCTCAGACTACAGGGGATCGGCGAGCGACCTGAAGCAGCCTTCGCCCGGGGCAGCCACGTGAACCTGATGCGCTACATCTACACCATAGGTGGGGGCGCGCTGGTGGGCTTTGCCGGGGCCACCTTTTCCCTGAGCGTCAAACTGGGCTGGAGTCACCGACACACCGCCGGTACCGGTTGGATCGCCCTGGCTATCGTCATTTTCGGCGGCTGGCACCCGCTGCGGGTCGCCTTTGGCGCCTACTTATTCGGAGCCCTCAAATCGCTGGGCAGCATCTTTCAGCGGGTGGCACCCGGCATCCCCAGCCAGTTCTTCAACGGCGCGCCTTTCGCATTGATGATCGTCGTCCTGTTTTTGGTCAACAGTGGCTGGTTGGACCGGCTGTTGTTCCACTTGCCGGCTCGCATCCGTCGCGTGGTACACGATGCCTTGATCGGCGAACCGCCCGCAGGCTTGGGCAGGGTGTTTGTTAAGGAGTAACGGGGGAACGAGGGATAGGTATGCCCGTTCTGTGTCACAAGGACCCTGCCCAAGCAGTGTCCTATCTGTTGGAACCATATCGATACAGGCCAGAGCAACTGAGGCATTGTCTTAGATAGAGTGCAGTTCCTGCCTGATTACTGCACCTGTGCAAACTGCGGGTTTTGGTAAGCCAGCTCCTCCTCAACCAACCGAACCAACAAATCATCCAGGTTCTCTACCGAATAATCCTCCACGTGATGGGTGGTCTCATCGCCGGGCGACCCGCCATTGGCGGGACCGGCGTAGGTGAGGAAGACGAAGCGCCCCTGGGTAAATTGGGCGATCTGTCGGAAGACGTACTCGCCCTGGTCGTCGAGGCCGCTGGAGGCGATGGGGAAGACCTTGATACCCCGCTCGGCGGCCTGCACCATCTCCGCTGCGTAGTCGTAATCCTGGGCGTAGTCCAAATGAGGCGGTGCATCGGCCACCAGGAAGATGAGCTGTACGCTGTCTTCGCCGCGCCACTCCGGGGCGTGGATGGCGCGATGCAGCGCTTCGTTCAGGGATTCGGGATAATCGCCGCCCCCCTCCGCCTCGACTAAGGCCAGCGCCCTGGAGAATTCTCGCACGTCAGGCGTGAAATCGAAGGTGCGGCTCACAAACAGGTCCCCCCGGTCACGGTAGATCGTCATAGCGAGGCGCACGCGCGGTTGGCCGGGCAGCCGGTCGATGCGCGCGGCGATCTCGCGGATCGATGCTTGGAGCTTGTCGATCTCGTCGGCCATGCTGCCCGTGGAGTCGATCAGAAACAGCCCGTCGAGGTTTACCGGTTCCTCTGGCCCCAGATCGGACTGGGCCAGGTTAAGGGTGAGCTGGTGGGTCTCCCCCCGGACCAATGTCGCTTCCCCCCGGGCATCGTCTTTCTCGGCCATCACCTGGAAGGATGTGACTTGGTCAGAAACGCCCAAGGCTCTTGGAAAAAAGAGAACCTGGCCGGTGGCATACGTGCGCCCGCTGAAGACCGGCTCATTCCCGGCGTAGACGAAAACATCCGCGTCGAGCAGCGGATTCCCAGCTTGATCGTTAACGCTGACGATGTAACGCTCGCTCACGTCTCGGTCGTGCACAGGCGGGCCGGCGTAGCTCAAGCGGTAGAGCAGGTAGGCGTCCCAATCGGCGTTGTCGTCCACCTCGCCGGCACGCAGCGGGCTCTGATCCTGGATTGCCACCGCTGTCGGGTGCGGAGCGGGGGTCGCCATTGGGGCATCGGCTCCGGCCATAGAGGGGGGAGCCTCAGATGCTGTCAGAACCTCCTTTTCCAACACAATCTCCTCGCCGGCCTCGGAAATGGCGCGTCTATCGTGGCTCGTCCAGCCATCCTTCCCCTCCCAGTCAAGCCAGCCGCCGTCCCCCGAGCTATCGGGGCGCGACGGCTTGTCGCCTGGTCCCGCATGGGGGCCTGATGTCGAAGGGGTGGGAGCTACAGTCGAGGGCAGACACGCTGTTAGTAATAGCGCAACAAACAGGATAGAGACAATAACTCTTTGGGTGATTTGTGAACTTGACATGATGTGTTTCCTCCGGGATAATTGGGTAGTATCTGTAGTCATGACGCGGAATGGAAGAGATTGGTTCCCCTGGGGAAGGACCATGCCTAGAGCAACTGTTTCCAAGCAATGGACGCGACGCACCAAGCGCTTCTGGAAACAGGCCAACGACAAAACTGAAGGATGGCCACAGATCCTCTACCGGGCGGCCGTTGGGTTTGCTGAGCACGAAGGGTTTATGTCGGCAGCCGCGATTGCCTACTACGCTTTCCTATCTTTGTTCCCCTTTTCGATCTTGCTCCTGGCTGTTGTTCGTCGTCTCCTACAGCCGGCCCAGGCGATGACACAGTATCGTGCCTTCCTGGACCATTACCTGCCTGGCGTCACTGCCTTCTTGCAGATCAATTATGCGCCGCTTCAAGGTCAGGTGACCCTATTGCGCATTATCGCGCTCCTCGTCCTCATCTGGTCCGGCTCCGGTATCTTTGCTGTCACCGGCCGGCTGCTTGACCGGGCCTGGCACGTCAAACAAAAAGGTCGATTGTGGATACGGCGCCGGTTGCTGGCTTTGCCCATAGCAGGTATAGCCCTCATCCTGATTGCCATTTCATTGCTCATGTCCACGACGTGGAGTCTGCTCAATCGCCTGGAGTTCCTGAACGGGATCGGCTGGTTTACGCAGATCATCTCGCTGGTGATCGTCCTGGTGCTTAACACGCTGTTCTTCAGCCTGGTCTATTGGAGCCTGCCCTCGGCGGAGCTGAGGTGGCGCGAGATGCTTCCCGGCGCAGTATTGGCCTCGCTGTTGTGGGAAGTAGCCAAATCGGCCTTCACCGTATACCTGTCGCGTCTGCCATTGTTCAATGTAATCTATGGATCCATGGCCACCATCGCCGCCTTTCTGATATGGGCTTATTTGAGCGGTTGTATCGTGCTCTATTGCGGCGAACTGAACGCTGAATACACGCGGCGACAGCGCGTGACCAGGCTTTTGGAGGACAAAGGTTAGCACCGGAAGTGAGTTGGGGTGTCTGGGATGAAGATTGCCGTCTCACAGCTTCGGGTTCAGGAGGATTCTCAGCACCTCGACGGCGTCCTCGAGGCCATCGCCCGCGCTGCCGACGAGGTGGATGTGATTTGCTTTCCCGAATACTTCTTGGGCAAGCTTCCGCCTGAGCCGATGCCCAATTCTGCCTTACTCGCCATTCAAGAGGTGGCGCGGCTGGCCAGTATCAACGTCGTGGGGGGTATCACCCGCGACCTGCGCCCCGGCGATGGCAGTTACCTGACCAGCTTCGTCATCAACCGGGCCGGGCGTGTCGTCGCCAGCATTGACAAGACTTGCCTTTACCCCGCCGAACAACTCTGGTACCGGGCCGGGCGTGGTCAGCCATGGGCGGAATTAGACGAGGGAATCGGGGTGGGGATATTGGCCGGGTTCGATCTAATGCGCGCCGACCTGGTACACACAGCGGTGCAGGAAGGCGCCCAATTTCTTATCGCCCAATTCGCAGCCGACAGCCCTGATTATCTGGAAACGGTGCGGGCCGTGGTCCGCACGCGGTCGTTAGAACACCTGGTGCCTGTCGTAGCCGTGGGCCAGTTGGGGCACTTCTTTGGACGGGAGTATCTTGGGGGAAGCACTGTCGTGCAACCCACCTTGACAGCCGGGGGGGTGCCTGGTCCGGTGGAGTGCGTCCTGGCGATGAGTGACGAAGAAGATATGTGGGTCGTAGACCTGGACCTGAACGCCTTCCGCGAGATGCGGCATCGTTTCAGCTATTCTCGGCCGCCTCAAATTCCTCACGTGTAATAAAGTCGCCTCGGACGATCTCCTGATCGACCTGTTTGCGGTTTTCGTCGAAGCTCAGCCTGACCTCAACTCGCTCAAAGCAGCGCTGGCTGCCGACCAGTGTTTTGTTGACCGTATAGCCTCCCTCTTCAAGGTGGCTCAGGTCATTGCGCATATTAATGCGGGTTTTAATCGCCTCACCGCAACGATGGCAGCGCACATAGACGTAGTAACCCGTCTTGTCTTGCCCTTCCCCTCCACTCAACAGCGATTTCATCGAATCTAGAAAGCCCATCGTTACACCTCCTCACGGGCTCAAATAAGGTACGATAAAGGCAAACAGGCTGTAAACCGACAGCCCGGCCAGCCCGGCCAATATGATGACCAGAATCCAGCGGTCGAGGCTGGCGGGCAGCCAGCGACGCACGATCAAGACCAGCATTCCACCACCCGCAATGAGTATCCCCCATTTGTCCAGGTCGCCGCCCAGGACGCTGCTGACCACGATGATGATGGCTGCAATACCGCATAGGCCTGCCGCGATCCACACCCATCGCTTGGTCAGAATCTTGCGCAGCCCCAGTATCCCCAGCAGGGCAATGGGAATCAGGATAGGGAAGAGGTAGCGTCCCTGAAATTGCACCAGCCAGACGTTGTAGTAAAGAAATACAAAGCTGGTGAGAAACAACCATAGGGCTATTACGATCATAGTTGCTTTGGAAGGATTCGAGTCTTCCCTCCGCCACACGAATAACACAAAGCCTACAAGCATCAAGGCTGAGAGCAAGCCCAACGCCAGGTAAATCCGGCGGTCCATTGGCACGGCCATCCACCCAAATTGTCCCCAGAAGCTGTGAAACGTAGTGGTGGCGAAGTCCTTCAAATACGTTGCCCAGCCGACGCTGGACAGATAATCGGCGGTGCGGAGTTGACCGACGACCACGGCGTCGTGGTTTTGGGTGCCGAGCAGGTCAGGCCAGCCATAGACGGCGACATTGCGGATGTACCAGGGGATCGCCAGGGCGAGCGCGGGAAGAAAGAGGGCCAGCGCTCGTTGGGCGAAGGGCACGGGACGACGTTCGATGGCCAAAAGGGCAATCAGCGCCAGTGGAATCGCAACGTAGACGGTGGCCTTAGTCACGAGCCCCAAGCCCAACAGCAAGCCGATAATGACCAAGTGGGCGAGGCGTGGTGATGCTGGCTCTTTGTCTCTCGGTTCACGTGTCAAGCGTATCAGGAGCAGCACCACGATTGCCAGCAGCAACTCGGCCAGCGCGTCGTTGTTGACCGAGGCCATCATCGTCAGGTGCATAGGGACGAAGGCGACGAACGCGGCCACCGCCAGGGCCAGCGTCGTATCACCCGGTCGAATAGCCAGGGCGATGGCGTAAGCCATAGCCACCACACCCGCCCCCAACACCACCGACAGCAGTCGTAGGGACACCAAAGCTCCATCAAACAGCCGGTAGATGGGCGTTGCCAGCACGTAGTACAGAGGGGGCTGCCAAAACTCGTAGCGGATGGGTTCTATCGGCATTTCTGGGGGGAAGCGAGCCGCCTTGATTTGCTCCAGGTAGGCGTGAGGGTAGTCGCCGTAGCGCAGCACGGGGAAGCGGCCGTTTTCGGCCAGGTACCGCACGT
>JAUVPY010000296.1 GCA_030598425.1 Anaerolineae bacterium | reverse complement strand
TGGCTGCCTGGTTAACAACCTGATCTAAAGCCACAGTAAAGAAATCGCTGTACATGATCTCTGCAATCGGCCGCAGGCCGGTGGCCGCTGCACCTACGGCTGCGCCCAGGATGGCCGTTTCCGAGAGGGGGGTGTTGCGGATGCGTCTGGGACCAAATTCCTCCAGGAGACCCAGCGAGACTTTAAAGGTGCCACCGAATTCGGCGATGTCCTCACCTAACATGAAAACACGCTCGTCGTTTTGAAGTTCCTCACGTAGACCCTGTTTGATCGCTTCACGATAAGTCATCTCAGTCATTTTACATCTCCGCCGGTAGTGGGGTAAAGATGTCAGAACGCGCTTCTGCCGGATCGGGCAAGGGGCTCTCCTCAGCGAAAGCGACGGCATCCTTGAGTTCTTGATCGATCCGAGCGTCAATCTTTTCGAAGGTTTCGGCGGAAATACCCCTGTCAAGTAGCACCTTCCGCCAGCGCTCAATGGGATCCTTCTTCTTCCAGGCCTCCACCTCTTCTTTGGTGCGGTAAATCTCAGGGTCGCCCTCATAGTGGCCGCGAATGCGATACGTCTTGGCCTCGATCAGTGTTGGACCTTCACCGGATCGAGCACGGGCTACCGCTTCCTTAGCGGCCAGGTAGACGGCGCCTGGGTCGTTGCCATCCACCTTGCTTGATGGCATACCATAGCCCACGGCCCTATCTGCGACGTCCTCAATCTTCTGATGATAGGATTGTGGGGTGGACTCGGCATACCCGTTGTTCTCGCACACAAAGATCGAGGGCAGGTTCCACACGGCGGCCATGTTCAGCGCTTCGTGGAACGCACCTGTGTTTGAGGCTCCATCTCCGAAAAAGGCAACCGCAACCTCATCCTTGTCCCAGTATTGGGCGGTGAGTGCTGCCCCGTTGATGATCACGGTTCCGGCCCCGACAATCGCATTAGCGCCCAGCATTCCCAGATCGGGCTCGGCAATGTGCATTGAGCCGCCTTTGCCCTTGCAGTAGCCGGTTCGCTTGCCGAACAACTCGGCCATCATCAAATCCAACTGGCCGCCCTTGGCGATCAAGTGACCGTGACCACGGTGGGTGCTGATGATCTTATCGTCGGGCCGCAAGACGGCACAGACGCCGGCGGCAACAGCTTCTTCACCCACGTACGTATGCAAGAAGCCGGGTATCTTGCCCCTGGCGAAGAGCTCAATTACCGCCACCTCGAAACTTCTGATGCGTTGCATCGTTTCATAGAGCTGCAGCGCTACATCCTTTGGTATCTCTTTTCCCATGACTATTGGTTCCCTTTCTAAAGAGTTTTGATCTAATAGAGAAACTACTTAAACATCAGACAATAGATGGAGGTGCCCATTTTCCCAGAAGCTAGGTAACACCTCTCAATACGCCGAATCTACGAGGACTTCCCAAGCCTGGCCAAGCGTGGTTGCATTCGAGCTTCCGGGAAAATTGTCCGGGTTTTAATTAGCTCCTCTATAAGAAGTTATGATGATCAAATTGCCTGCTAGTTGTGGAAATGAGCGTTAAATTCAAATGGTAAGCGGCGCGAGGGTGACATATGGTCACGTTTGATCCAAGCACCGAGGTGTCTCAAGGGGAAACAAGGTGACCTGGGAAACATGGTGGCCTGGGAAGCATAGCGGCCTGGGAAGCACAGCGGCCTGGGAAGCACAGCGGCCTGGGAAACAAAGTGGCCTGATCAGCATCGGCATGTTACGCCCTCCATCGTCGCAGAGGTTCATACAGCTTTTGCGGGATGCGGGTCTCTGAAGTGAACCAAAGGCAATAACTAGCACAGAATCTGCAAGGGCTGCCCATTCGACCGAGGAACTGGATTGAGCTGCAGATGGGGAGATGTGAGGTTATATACCCAGAGACCACGCTGTGGTCATACCTCATATATTATACCGCTTGTTCATGAATCTGTCAACTTTGACCGACGAATTGAGATTGACCGCTGGCTTAGCAGTATCGTGTCGAGGCCTATTCTGAAGGGAAGTGACTGGATCGTCAGCACAGCGAAGGATGCGGCCATGAAGCTCAGTGTGATCAGTTAGAGGCGATTCTACGAGCCGATTCTGCGCGTCAAGCAGGCCATTGACGAGGGCAGAATAGGGAGACCTGTCCTGGCTACGCTCATACTATTGGATTGATGAGTTTTTCGGCTACTGGGCCAACGTGTGAAGAACGATCAGATCAACCCTTTCTCCTTGTAATACTTCCTGGCGTCTTCAAGGATTCTGTCTAACTCTTCTTCTTTGTCCTCGGGCAGCGTGTGCTCGTAAGTTGCCAGTATCTCCTCTACTCGCTCCTTGGCGTAATCCAGTGCGCTCTTCTTGCCGGCCGCGATCCACTCGGGGTAGGTCAACTGGTCAGACGCCTGAGGGGTGAACTGCTCCTTCTGCCACCACTCCCGCGTGTGAGCTTCGCCGAGGAAGAACCCTGGTATGGGACCGACTTTCTCAATGAGATCTATGGCCAGGGTCTCATTGGTCACTTCAACCCCTTCGAGAAAACGCCCGATCATACCGGCTACATCGTTGTCCAATATGGATAGGACAGGATGATGGCTGAGCTCACCGGTAAGACCTCCGACGTAGTTGATGATGCTGGCCCCCGAAACCGCCGTCAGCACCGTGGCGATAGACTTCTCATAGCCCAACTGGTAGTCGATGAACTTCGAGTTACCCATGCCACTGGAGCCGAACATGGTGGGGATGTTGTACTTGCCGCGCCACATCTGGTTGTACATCACGTTAAACAGGGAGATGCCGATCCGACCGAAGCCGGGAGCCCCCGTCAACATATTCTGGGGGAAGACAAAGGCATTGGACAATATCGGGGTATGGGGTCGGACAAGCTGTACCATCACGATACCAGATATTACCTCGGCGTTCCCACTAACCAAACCAGCCGACAGCGTGGCTGGCCCGGTTCCGCCCAGCACTGCGCCACAACCTACCTCAACCGGATACCCGGCCTCGGCAACGTCCCAGGCGCAGTCGATGGCGTCTCCGTACCAGGTCAGGGGGGGCGCGGACTCCATTGCGGCGAAGATGTCGACATCCAACGTTTGCGCCATCTGGATGCCCCAAATGTGGCTGTCCTGTGCCTGGCCGACCCGCACCGGCTTGCCGAAGTACTTCATCTGGCTCCAGCAGCACGTCGGCAATAGCATCGCGGGTGGCACGTCCACTAGCTCGCAGTAGGGTGTGTAGGAAGGGGCCAGGTGAACGTTCTCTAGCACGTCCAGAACCTTCACAGCATCGTGGTTGTCTTCGACGGTCGGTGTGCGCGGCTCCCAGGTGTCTATGTCGATGGTCCTCATACCTGGAAAGGCTGCCCAGTAAAGGGTGTTCCCCCCAACGTTAAGATCGTTCTCTGGTTTTCGTGCACTAAGGTGCCAAGTACTAGGGCATAAACGGAGACATTCCTCCACCAGACCTGGGGAGAATCTGACCCGTCTGTTCTCGTGATCAACCTCACAGCCGTTTTTCTCAAAGAGTTTTAGGGCCCTCTCGCTCTCAAACCTGACCCCGGTCTGTTCAAGAACATCCAAGCTGCCTCGATGGATCGCCTCTACTTGCTCTTCGGTCAATATCTCGAGCGGCTTGAAATTGCGTGTGTATCCTTTGGCCGGCATTGTCGTTCACTCCTTTATCACTAATGGATCGCAGACAACTGCCTGGCTAAGGTACCAGCACAGCACCTCAGCCTTCACAGAAGTTGCGCAGACAGTTCTTCAGTTTCAAGCTGCAGACGTCACGATGATCAACCCGCACTGACCAACGACTTGGCAAGATCCACCGCACCCGGCGCCGTCGCGCCATAGCCATCCGCCCCAATGCTGTCAGCAAAGCCCTGGGTGATGGCACCTCCGCCTACCATGATCTTGACACGGTCTCTGAGCCTCGCCTCTTTCAGAGCCTCGATCACCTTGCCCTGCTCCGGGGCCGTGGTCGTCAGCAGAGCAGACAGCGCCAAAATGTCCGCCTCATTTTCCTTGACCGCATCCACGAACGCCTCAGTGCCTATGTCTGCTCCCACGTCAATCACTCGAAAGCCCGCTGCTACCAGCAACACGCCCACCATCGACTTGCCGATGGTGTGGATGTCGCCCAATACCGTACCAATCACAACCGTTCCTAGGCTCTTGGTTTCCTGACCCCGTCTGTGGATCTCTTCCTCTAGGATGGGCAGCGCCTTCTGGCTGACGTCGGCGGCGCCGACCAGGTCGGGCAGCCACAATTCCCGGGATGCGTAGCCTTCACCCACCACCTGCATGGCTTCTGATATGGCGTCCAGCCCGGCAATCGGATCAAGGCCTTCATCCACAATCTGATGGGCGTAACGTTCGGCCCCATCCGCATCGTAGTCGAGTACCGAGTTCTTAAGGCTTTCATAGATTTCCATTTTCAGGTTACCTCCTTGTTGATTGCCGTTTGGTGTTATAGATATATGAGGGCGGTCTCAATGCAGCCCGCCATTTCTTACTGGTTCTTCCCCCTCGACTTTGCTCGATAGTCATACTTCCTTCCAACTCAAGTATTTCTCGAACCACTCCAAGACTA
>JAUVPY010000177.1 GCA_030598425.1 Anaerolineae bacterium | reverse complement strand
GGTTGGTCAGGAAGTTAGCGGCCGATTCGGCAAAGTGGAAGGTGCTAAAGATCAACCCTGGCTCCACCCGGTCGGTGATCTGCGCTTTGGCGATAATTTCCCCCCGCCGTGAGGCGACTTTCATCGGAGTCCCATCGCCAATGTTTGCTTTCAAGGCATCCTTGGGATTGATTTCGACCAAGGCCTCGGGGTACATTGCCTCCAGGTTGCGAGCGCGGTGGGTCATCTCACCGCCGTGCCAGTGGTAGATAACGCGGCCGGTGGTCAACATCAACGGGTACTCGTCGTCGGGCAATTCGGCCGGTGGTACGTGATCTACCGCTGCAAAGCGGCCCAAGCCCCGGCTAAACTTGCCCGCGTGGAGGATGGGCGTGCCTGGGTGTTCTTCGTCGAGCACGGGCCACTGGAGTTGGGCGCCTGCCTCCAAACGGCGATAGGTCACACCTGCATAAATAGGGGTGAGCTCGTTGATTTCATCCATCACCTCGGATACCTTGCTGTAGTTCCAACCGGCGCGACGCGCGCCCTCGTTCGGCGTGACCGCATCCGACTCCAGCATCCGTCTCGCCAATTTGGTGATGATCCAGGAATCCGGTTTGGCTTCCCCTGGCGTTGGGATTGCCTCTCGCACGAGCTGGATCCGTCGTTCGGTATTGGTAAAGGTGCCTTCTTTTTCGGCAAAGCTAGCCGCCGGAAGGATCACATCGGCAAACTGACAAGTTTCGGTGAAGAACAGGTCTTGCACCACGATAAACTCGGTTTTCTGCAGCGAATAGCGGACGTGATTCAGATCTGGATCGCTGACCATTGGGTTTTCGCCGATAACGTATAGGCAGCGCACCTGACCTTCTTCGGCTGCCTTCAGCATCTCGGTTACCGTCAGGCCCACCTGGTCCGACAGGGGTACGCCCCACGCCTTTTCGAACTTTTCCTGGACTGCCGAATCGGTCACCCGCTGATATCCGGGGTAGACGTTAGGCAGGCCGCCCATATCGCAAGCCCCCTGCACGTTATTCTGTCCGCGCAGTGGGTTGACGCCACCGCCAGGCACGCCCATGTTGCCCAGCAACATTTGCAGGTTAGCGCAGCTCATCACGTTGGATACACCCACAATGTGCTGGGTGATGCCCATGGCGTACAGCAGCGCCCCAGGGCGGTTTTCGGCCAGCATACGGGCTGCTCTCTCGATGTCTTCAGCCGGGACACCGGTGATCTCGCCCGCCACTTCCGGGGTGTATTTCTCGACAACGGCCTTGAATTCTTCGAAGTCTTCAGTCCGGTCGTCGATGAAGGCTTCGTCGTGCCAGCCTTCGCGGATAATGATGTGCATCAAGCCGTTGAGTAGGGCGATATCGGTGCCTGGCTCGTGTTGCAGGAAAAGATCGGCGTATTCGGCGATATCGATGCGGCGTGGATCAGCCACGATAAGCTTAGCGCCTCGATGCCGTTTAGCTCTCCGTATCTTGGTACCAATGACCGGGTGCTGCTCAGTGGTATTGCTGCCGATGATAAAGATGCACTGGCTCTCTTCTCCGATGTCCCGGATCGAGTTGGTCATCGCGCCGCTGCCGAAGCTTGTCACCAGACCGGTGACGGTTGAGCTGTGTCAAAGACGAGCGCAGTGGTCGATGCTATTGGTACCCAATATTTGCCGCGTGAATTTATTGAAGAGGAAGTTCTCCTCTGTAGTGCATTTAGCAGAGGCGAGCACCGCAAATGCATCGCCACCGTGCGCTTGTTTCGTCTCCCTAAACTTGTGAGCCACTACATCTAACGCGCTGTCCCAGTCGGTCTGTATGAAAGTACCGGGGGTGATCGCTTCCCTACCATTGGCCGAAGGCTCGATGCGTTTTTCGGCTACAGTAGTCACTTGCCATCTCCCGTTAGACACTTGCTCCGCGACACGCTCCTGGTCCAGCCACTTAGCACGTACCAATGGCCTGGTGAGCCGGTCGGGGTGGTGCACGTAATCGTACCCATAGCGGCCTTTCACACACAAGGCCATGCCATTGACCGGGGCATCCTCAGCACTCGTGACGCGTATGATCTTGCCATCGCGCACGTTCAGATCGAAGTTACAGCCTACGCCGCAGTAGGAGCAGGTGGTACGTACCTTTGTCACCTGGCTGGGACGTCCGGCCCCAAGACTCATCTTGTCGTACAATGCTCCTACCGGACAATAAGCCACGCATTGTCCGCAACTTTCGCAACGGGCATCCAGCATGTATTGGTCTGCGCCAGCTACGAGCTTGGTCCTGAAGCCACGGTAGGCGAAGTTCCACACATCGCGGTTTTGCATCTCATTGCAGGCACGGATGCACCGGCTACACAAGATGCACTTGTTGCGGTCAATGAAGATGAACGGATTGGGGTCAGTGTCTATTTCGTAGGGGTGACGCGCGCTACTGTGCTCAGGCCAGGTCACACTATACTCATAGGCGAGATCCTGCAACTCGCAATCACCGTTTACTTCACAAATCATGCAGTCATTGGGATGGTCACTCAGGAGCATCTCCAGTACAAACTTGCGGGTCTCATGTGCCTCTTCGCTCTGGGTGTCAACTACCATGCCCTCAAAGATTGGGGTGGTACACGCCGTCTGCAACCCTCGCGCGTTTTCCACGGAGACTACGCACATGCGGCATGCACCCACATTCGTCAAATCGGGATGGTGGCAAAGGGTTGGAATGTAGATCCCTGCGCCGCGCGCAGCCTCTAGAATAGTGCTCTCCTCCCCAACTACTACCCGTTGGCCGTTAATGGTCAAGGAAACAGTCATCGTATCGCTCCACAATCTATGTTATGGCATCGGTTCGCCGATGCGCTCTAGCCATTCTAGATCGCAACGCAGACAGCGCTTGCATTCTTCCTGTATCGTCCTGGCATCGAATTCCAGTTCCACCTCAGCAAAATCTTGTCGATCGAGACGGACCTGAGGCAACAGCATCTTAGTAGTAGGGCGTCGAGCATCAGCAAATTCGTCTAGATCGAAGAGCTGAGGGATGTCGTGTCGCTGCGGATGGTAATAAACCCCACCCAATCTTTCAGTGGTCAGCCAATGATCCACTGTCAGAGCGACCTGATTGCCATGAGCAACGGACTGAACCACAGTGGCTGGGCCGCTGACAGCGTCTCCGGCGGCAAACGTGCCGGGCACATCGTCGACTTCAAATGCCTTGCCCACGTCTAAGGTAGCTTTACGGTGCATACCAAGACTTTCGTCGTCCACCCAAGTAACCTGGCCAATGGCGGGCACCAGTATGTCGCAGGACATATCAAACTCTGAGCCCTGGATGGGTACCGGCCGGCGACGACCGCTAGTGTCAAAGTCTCCGAGGGCTTGACGTTGCAGTCGCACGCCGGTCACTGTCTCGTCGCCAAGAACCGCAACGGGTGTCACCAGGAATTGGAATTGGATACCTTCTTCCCGAGCTCCCTCCACCTCTTCTTCGACGGCTGGCATTTCATTCTCAGTGCGGCGGTAGACAATGTGCACCTCTTTGGCACCTAAGCGCAAGGCCGAACGGGCGGCATCAATTGCAGTGTCGCCGCCACCCACTACCACCACGCGCTTGCCAGACATCATCGGCTCCTGGCCCGAGCCAATGTCGCGTAACATCTGAACCCCGTGGTAAACGCCTTCCTTGTCCTCACCGTGAATGCTCAGGCTCCGGCTCCTATGCGCGCCTAGGGCCAAAATAATGGCTTGATAGCCGTCTGTCTCTAGACTCTTGATGGTGAAGTCTGAGCCGAGTTCCACGTTACAGCGAATTTCAACACCTGCGCGTCGGATGTTATCAATCTCCGCGAAGAGGGGCTCACGCGGCAGGCGATAGGCCGGGATACCATAGGTCATCATCCCTCCAGGTTGCGGCATCCGCTCAAAAACGGTGACCTCGTACCCTTTCTGAGCTAGGCGCAGAGCGGCTGTCAGGCCACACGGACCTGCTCCCACTATGGCTACTTTGATATGCTTGGGCGGTGCCAGCTTGGGTGGCGTCCAGGGTTCCGAGACGTACTGGTCTGCCATAAAGCGCTTGATGTGACGGATAGCAATCGACTCGTCGATCTGACCGCGTCGGCACACCCCCTCGCAAAAAGCTGGACACACCCTTCCGCATATCATGGCAAAAGGGTTGGCCTCGCGATGAATGGAAAGCGCTTCTGCGTAGCGGCCTTGGGCGACAAGGGCCACGTAAGCCGGGACGTCTACGCCAGCCGGACAAGCGCTAACGCATGGAGCGCGTACCAGCATCTGGCAACTGGCGGCAGGGCAGCGCCCTTCCGAGATGTGCGCCCAGAACTCATCCTCGAAGTGACGCAAAACCGACAGAACCGGCGAAGGAGTCAATTGACCTAAGGCACACAGAGACCCCCTCTGCATTCCCTCAGCTAGGTAACGAATGCGATCGATGTCTTCGGGTTCTCCCTTGCCGGCCGTAATTCGCTCTAAAATCTCTAACATCCTGATACTACCAATGCGGCAGGGCGGGCACTTGCCGCAGCTTTCGTCACAGGCGAACTTCAAAAAGTACTTGGCGAATTCGACCATGCACGTTGTCTCGTCGGCGACGATCATCCCGCCAGAACCCATCACGGCACCAGCGGCCCGCAGCGAATCGAAATCTACCGGGGTGTCCAGGTACTTCTCCGGCAAACAGCCACCCAAAGGCCCGCCAGTCTGTACCGCTTTGAGTTTTCTACCGGCTGGAATACCGCCCCCGATCTCAAAGACAATTTCACCCAAAGCAATACCCATCGGCACTTCGATGAGTCCTGTGGCGTTGACTTGGCCGGTCAGAGCAAAAACAGCAGTGCCCGGACTCCCTTCCGTCCCCAGGCTATTGAACCACTCCGCGCCCTTGCGGATAATACGCGGGACGTAGGCGTAGCTCTTGACGTTGTTTACGTTGCTAGGTTGATTCCACAATCCAGAAACCGCCGGATACGGTGGTCGCGGCCACGGCTGACCGCGCTCCCCCTGAATAGAGGCCATCAGCGCTGTTTCCTCGCCGCATACGAATGCACCGGCCCCTTCCTTGACACGAATATCGAAACTGAAGTCAGACCCCAAAATGTTCTCGCCTAACAGGCCCAACTCCCTGGCTTGCACCAGCGCGATTTCCAACCGCTTGATGGCAAGCGGGTACTCCGCCCGGCAGTATATGTATCCGGCCTGGGCACCAATCGCGTATCCGGCGATGATCATACCCTCGATGACCGAGTGGGGATCGCCTTCCAGCACGGAGCGGTCCATAAAGGCTCCCGGATCCCCCTCATCGGCGTTACAGATCACATATTTGGGCCATCGCTGGGTTTTGCGGGCAAGCCCCCATTTAACGCCAGCGGGAAACCCTCCGCCTCCTCGTCCTCTCACCCCAGACTGGGTGACCACTTCGATCACCTGTTCCGGAGTCATTCCCTTCAAGATCTTGTGTAACGCTTGATAACCTTCCCGGGCCAGGTAGTGGTCAATGTTCTCTGGATCAATGATCCCACTATTACTTAGCAGGACACGCTGCTGCTTGCTGTAGAAGCCTATATCTCTCCATTTCTCAACAATCACATTGTTGGACAAGTCACGATACAGGAGCCGCTCTACCCGCTGTCCCTCCAGGATGTGCTCCTCAACAATGTCTTTGGCATCACGGGCATTTACGTGTGTGTAAAAAGTCTCATCTGGATAAACAACCATAATCGGCCCCTGCGCACAAAAGCCGAAACAACCGGTGCGTCGGACCTCTACCTGCCCGTTTAGGTTATGCCTGTCTAACTCCTCAAGCAGAGCTTGGCGGAGCTCTGCACTGGCCGAAGACGTACACCCGGTTCCCATGCAGATAGCGATCCACTTGTAGTCTGGGTCTGTCACGGTGGCCAGGACTTCTGGTGATATGGCCAACTCCTTTGGTATGCTCATAGTTTTAGTCCTCTTCACCTTCGGCCTCAGAGGTCTCCTGCGCTCTCTCGATATACCTCTTCACTTGCTCCAACAATGCGTCTCGCCGCAGATGCCCCATCACCTGATCATCCATAACGGCAACAGGGGCTAAGGCACACGATCCCAGGCAATAAACGGTTTCCGTCGTCAACTCATAATCCTCGGTCGTCTCGCCCGGACCGATGCCGAATTCTTCCTCAATGGCAGTAGCCAAAGCCGGTGTCCCCTTGACGTGACAGGCGGTTCCATCGCACAGTTTCAGTATGTGCCTGCCCCTACGCTCCATGTAGAACTGGGCGTAGAAGGTTGCCACGCCATACACTTTACCCAGCGAGACACCAAGCCTGTCGGCGATCAACTTCAAAACCTCTTTTGGCAGGTAGCCATACGTCGACTGCGCTGCCTGCAGAATGGGGATCAGGGCTCCTTCTTGTGCCGCGTACTT
>JAUVPY010000465.1 GCA_030598425.1 Anaerolineae bacterium | reverse complement strand
GTCCTGGGGCGTGACCCCGAGGTTGATGTTGTATTGACCTCCAGTTCTGTGTCTCGCGAGCATGCTCGCATAACTCGTGCAGCGGATGGTTATGTCATTGAGGACTTGGGGAGCAGCAATGGCACGTTTATTAATAGGAAACGCATAATGGGCCCAGTGGCGCTGAAAGGGGAAGACGAGATTGGGCTTGGCCAGGCCGTCAAACTGATTTGGCAGGCACCGCCGGTCGAAGCCGTGGTAGATCAGGAGGCCGCCACTCGATTGAAACATTCTGGCGCGGCTCCTCCCATCGCTCCAACTGTACTTGGCGATGTGCAACCTTCAATGGATGAGCCCGCGGTGCCTCCCCAATTTTCAGTGGCGGTCGCAGGCTCCAAACCTGAGGCATACACATTAACCAAAGACACGGTCACCATAGGTCGTACTGGCGCCAACGACATTGTGGTCGACTCTAAGATCGTGTCTCGCACACATGCCCGGCTTGAGCGGGAAGATGGTGGATATCGGCTCGTGGTATTGCCGGAGGCCAGCAACCCCGTGTACTTCGAAGGACTTGCAGTAAGCGAGCCGCGGCGCCTGAGCCACGAAGACAAACTGCGCATCGGCGGACAGGACCCCGGCTCAATGGTCACCATGACCTACCTCTCGCCGTCCGAAGCATTCGTTGCTGGAGCGATCGAGATCACCTTTGAGGAAAAAAGACAGGTCCAGATAGGACGCGACGCCGGCAACGAGGTTGTGCTGGATACGCCTCAGGTTTCTCGCTTCCACGCCCATGTCGAGCAGGTTGGCCAGCGTTATCGAATACGCGACCTGCGCAGCACGAATGGAACTTTCGTAAATGACGAGCAGATCACGGGTGAGGTGTGGCTGAAACCCGACGACACGATTCGGATCGGCCCCTATCGCTTTGTGGTGGGCGAAGACGCGCTAGCCCAATACGACGATTCGAGCAGCCTTCGAGTGGAGGCAGTTGGCCTGAATAAATGGGTGCGCAAGGATTTGAATATTCTTAAAGATATTTCATTGGTGCTGCTGCCGCGCGAGTTTGTCGTCGTTGTGGGCCAAAGCGGCGGCGGCAAGTCTACCTTGGTGGACGCCATTGCCGGTTACCGTCCGGCGACACACGGCCGGGTGTTTGTGAATGAAACAAATATTTATGAAAACTTCGATGCCATTCGCAACATCATTGGCTATGTGCCGCAGAAAGACATCATCCACATGGAGTTAACCGTCTACCAGGCGCTTACCTATACGGCCCAACTCCGCATGCCCCCCGATACGACCAAAACGGAACGGCACAATCGGGTGATGGAGGTGATGGAAGACCTGGACCTGACCCATCGGAAAGACGTACAGATCAGCGGCCTGAGCGGCGGTCAACAGAAGCGGGTTTCGATTGGCGTCGAACTGTTGACTAAGCCTGGATTGTTCTTCTTGGATGAACCGACCTCAGGGCTGGATCCTGGCACCGAGACCGCGTTGATGCACCTCATGCGCCACATGGCCGACCGAGGACGGACGATCGTCCTTATCACACACGCCACAAAGAACGTATTGCTGGCCGACAAGGTCGTCTTCCTGGCCCGCGGTGGATACCTTACCTGGTTCGGCCCACCCGATGAAGCATTGGAATACTTTGATCCGTACAGATCTGACCGAGAGCGACGCGCGAGCGAAATGGAATTCGACGCTATCTATGCCATTCTGGATGATCCCAGCAAAGGCGCGCCGGAGCAGTGGGCCGAACGTTATCAAGAGCACCCTGCATATCGGAAATACCTCGTCGAGCCGCTGCAGAGCAGCGGCCAAGAAATTGCCGCGGCGGCGCAAACTCCCAAGCCAGTTCGAGCGGCTGCTAGCAAGGCTCGCCGCCAAGTGTCGTCCTTGCGTCAGTTTTTCATCTTATCGGCCCGGAACATCAAAATCCTGCTTCGTGATCGATTCAGTCTGGCTTTGATGCTGGCGGCGGCTCCCTTGGTTGCTCTCCTGGACGTCGTTCTAGCCAGCGTATTGGGAAGCAATCCGTTCGATTTTCATGATGGCGATTTTGCAGGTGTGATGATCACCCTGTTCCTGTTGACCGTCTACGGTGTCATGGTCGGTGGGCTGGCGATGATGCGGGAGTTCGTTAAGGAAACGGATATATATAAGCGCGAGCGCCTGGTTAATCTGAAAATTGTGCCGTACGTTCTTTCGAAGATATGGGTCGCCGCGCTGCTAGCCCTGTACATGACGGCCATTTATGTGATCGTCCATTACTTGGCATTCGATATGCCCGGTGGGACCCTCGAACTAATCTTGATCTATATCACATTGGCACTTGCCACCATGGCTGGGATGATGCTGGGATTGTTCGGTTCAGCGCTAGCCCCAAACGCCAACGCCGCGCCACTAATCGTGATCCTCTTTATGCTGCCCCAAATAGTGCTAGGGGGCGCTTTGGTTCCCCTGCCAGATTTTGTGAGCGCAGCCACCTCCACCCGATGGGCGTTTCAAGGACTTATGGGGATCACGGGTGTTGGGTCAGCTGTGGCCGCCGACGTATGTTGGTCATTGCCGGAGGAACAGCGTAAATCGATGTCGCTTGACGACAAGGAAGCCAATGGTTGCCAATGTCTAGGAACCAGTGCCCTAAGACAATCATCATGCGACTACCCTGGGCTGGGCGTTTTCTACAATGAGGCGGTTGACCGACCGCCACCGGGGGAGTTGCGTCCGCCGCCTGAGCGGCCAGAAGATCCCATCGTCCCTGATCCTCCGAAGGAACCTGAGGATCAAACCGATAATGTGGCAGTAGCCGAATACCTTGGCTCACTTCAAGAGTACCAGACGCAGGTGGAGGGCATACAGGCGGATGCCCAGGCGGCATTCGCTGCCTACGAGGCTGAGATCCAGGTCTACCAGGCTGAAGCGATCGCTTTCCAGGAAGAGATGGTCGGCTGGCAAATCGCTCGAGAATCGGCAGTACAACCAGC
>JAUVPY010000468.1 GCA_030598425.1 Anaerolineae bacterium | reverse complement strand
TTCCTGGGGCGTTCCAAAGGGCAACAGTTGCTGTTGATCGATGGCGCCCCAGAAAGAAAGCGTGTCGCCGAGCTGGGCTTTAAGATCCTCAGGTTCGTGGCCTGGCACGTTTGGCTGGACGGGGTTAAAGACCTCCAAGCCTGCTTCCACCCATTCCTCGAGGATGGGAGCGACCGCGCCGTCGCAGTGATGGGCGATGATCAGGTCTGGGTTGAGTGACTTCAGTTCCTGGTGTAATCGGCGATAGCGTTCTTTGAAGAAGTGGCGCCACATGTCGGGCGAGATAAGCATCCCCTGTTGGGCACCGTAGTCGTCACCGCCCAATATGCCATCCACCCCCAGGGAGACGAGTTGTTTACCAACCGCCAGGGCAAAACCCATACATTTGTCGATGAGGACTTCCACATAGGGCTCGCCTAGCGCCATGTCAATCAACAGCTTCTCCATACCTATCAGGTGCCGTGGCATAGCAAACAGCGTCAGCTCTATGTCGCCCCAGATGAAATACTCACCTTTGTACTGTTCGATGTACATCGCGGCGTCATCAAAGCGGCCCTCCGCCAAGGGATCGGGAAATGGAAACGCCTGGACGTCTTCTGGGGTCTTAACGTGCGCCATAGGATGCTCGACGAGCTCCATGTAAAGCGGCCCCTGGCGCATCTTCATCCCGAATTCATTGACCACAAAGCCATTCCTGTCTACGGGATGGCTGTAGCCGCGAGGCAGACCACCGCCAACCAGCACGCAGTCACTGCCCATGGCGATACGCAGTTCGTTGCCCGATATGCGGTACGTTACATCCTCATAGTAGGCCTGCGTGTAGTGAACCGGGATACCGTACTTCTCGCTGAATCCCTCAAGCAACTGGCGGCTGAGATCAAATTGAAGGGGTACCCGGTCTGGCAAACGCTCTCTCTTTAAGGCAGTTCTCACGCGTTCTCTGGAATTCATTGCAACAACCTCTGTTATGCCCGGGGATTGCTCAACCCTGAGTTGTAGCCTGAACTGAGCCAAAGTCCTTGACGCAGTTTTTGATCCGTCCGAGACGAGTGAGGTCCGCATCGGGAGGCACGTTGTCAGAGACACCCAAGATCAGGTGATCGCCGCCACCGAGGGACCCAAATAGATCATCCAAATAGGCCTCGAACGCTTGATCCGCCATGGAGTCCTGCAACAAAGTTACAGAAGGTATGCCACCCCACACGGTGGTTTTGCCGCCCAGTCCTTCCCGTATTTCAGATAAGGTACACCGGGTCATTGGTTGGGGACAGACAGACTCTGCCACATCGAATCCGCAGGCAGGATAGAAAGGCAGCAAGGCCCGGTTCTCGCCATCGGCGTGGGTCAGCACGAGCTTGCCTGCCGCGTGCAGACGCTCGCTGGCCTTTTTTAACCATGAGGAGATCTCCGCCTCGAAGAAAGCCGGCCACGTTACATCCTGGTCATAGTTGCCGCCCCAAAAGACCACTTCAGCGTCGCCTGTGACCAATGCATCCAAGATAGCCTCAAAAAAGGGCTCAATGCGTTCGGCCAATCGGTGCAGCGCCTCTCGACTATCTGCGTAGAGGTAAAAGAACTGTTCTGCAGCGACAAGGTCGTGGAGGATCAGATGCATGGGGGAAGCCGCTCTGGGGCCATGAGCGACTGCCATACCGTGATCCCCAATGTGCTGTCGAAACGCAGCGTAAGCCTCAGGTGTTGGAATGACTTCCACGTGATCGAATACCTGTGCCACTGCTTCGAAATCCTCAACCGAATTAAGGGCATAGTCTTTGACAAATGGCAGAGAGATGCCATTCTGGGTCATCTGCGCATCTCGATACAGGTGGGTAAACACTTCCCCAGCCTGGGTCTGGATGCGGGTGTTGAGATTCTCGCCATCATCTATACAGTCGATGGGAAGGGCGCGCAATTCCACCCGGAAGGGATAGTCAGGATGGTTGTCCAAACCCAAGCCCAGCAAGGATATATCGTGACTTCCGGTAATGGTGAAGTCTCCCCCTACCGCCCGGCAAGCCACATCCAGTGCCTCCGCAATTCCAACGATATCTAGCCCAGCGAACTCTTTAGGAAGCGTCCCGCGGGCGCGTTGCGCAATGTACCAAAGGTCCATACGTGGTGCCCAGGGGATTTGATCGGCCGGTTGGCCTCGAATTGTGGCCAGCATTCGTTCGCGGTGTGTCATATTATATGTCACAGATAAGTTCCCCGACTGCTTTCTTGCCTTCAATTAATGCAACGAACTTGCGCTGCATCCTCAAGGGTGGCACATCATGGCCTAGATATGCAGGACAAATCCTCTGTCCTCCGCCGCTTTCTGGATGTCCTTTATGGCAAGCCTATCCGGTGAAGTCTTGTCCCGTATGGCAAGGGCGGCGGCGATAGCTGCGATTTGACCGCTAAGAGCTGCCGCCGGAATAAGCCGCGTCACCTGCCAGGCATAACCCTCGGCAGAAGTGCACCGTCCGGCAACGAGTAAGTTCTCGACCTTCTGGGGAACCAGAGAGCCGTAGGGAACTTCCCAGACCGCATCCGTTTGACGGCAGTCGGCGATTATGCCTATAGAATTCTCGCAGTACTGATTACGTTGTTTAGCATAGACTGTCTCGTGGCCGGCGATCCGTCGGGTCATCCTGAATTGGGCCATCGTCGGAAGCGTGGCCGGATACAAGTTCTCCCGACCGGTGTCGCCGCCCGCTTTCTGTTGAGCAGCCATCTTTTGCCTGGCAACTCTCCGGCTCTCCATAATGAACTGGGTAACGTCCTTACCGCTTGTGGCTGCATATTTTCTGGCACCCTCTGGGTAACCCTGTCCAAATTCGTTTGCCCCGGCGTTGTGGTGGGTAACCAGCCGTTCTGCCAAGTCGTTGGCAACTGCTTCGCGGGCAAGGGCCAAAGAGGTGT
>JAUVPY010000084.1 GCA_030598425.1 Anaerolineae bacterium | reverse complement strand
GAGATGGGCGAGGCACGTTGCTATTGTATCGTGCCGTCGCCCTTTTGCTTCACCTATGACTGATTCGGCTGCATCCCATGGAGCAGTGAAAGGTAATCAGGGAACTGTGAATCGGGGGATCGGAGGTCAGGAAAGCGGGGACCGCAACAGGCGCGGGTATTTCTTGACTCCGTCTTCTTCTTCCCCGGTTCCTATGTTCCTGATCTTGGCAGGCGTGCTGCTTCTGGCTGCCTGGCTGCGCTGGCGTTACCTTTTAAACGTGCAACCTTATCCCGACGAGTTTGTCACGTTGCTGGCAGTGAGGATGATTCTGCAAAAGGGCGTGCCGGTGCTCCCATCAGGCCTGTTCTACGAACACGGCCTGCTCTTCTCTTACGCGGGCGCGGCTGCCGGTGCGCTGCTAGGCTACAGTCGGGAGGCGGTGCGAGGCATCAGCCTCGTCTTTGGGGTATTGACAGTGCTTTTGACCTGGCACGTGGGCCGACGTTGGTACTCGGAAGCGACCGGGCTGCTGGCCGCCACGCTTCTAGCAGTTGCCCCGACCGCCATTTTGTGGAGTGGGCGGGCGCGGATGTATGCCCTCCTTCAGCTTCTGGTGCTACTGACCCTGTACTTCGTCTTTACGGGTGCCCTGGACGATCGTCCAGTTTGGCGTCGCTTGGCCTTGGTCTGCTATTTGGCGGCTACGCTGACACATTTCGTGGCCATCACGTTAATTCCACCCCTGGTCTTGGCGGCGGTTGTTGTGGGTTGGTACGGGGCACGTCAGCGGGGGGAGCGAGCCTGGTTCCGATCACGTCGGGTCTGGCTGGAGGGGGTGGGGTTGGCGGTTGTAGCGCTGGTCGCATTCTTGGTAAAGCGGGCAGGCCAGCCCAAAGGCGTCTCTCCCCTGGAGATAACCGGTGCCGGAGTGGTGACGGGCGTTACACAAGTGGTGGCTATCTATGGTGATCTATCTACTGACCTGGCTGGAAGTTGGGGGGCGCTGGCGCCCTTCTTTACCGCGCCCGAGGCTATCTTGCCGACAGCCCTGGCGTTGTTGGCGGCGGGCTGGGCCCTCACTAACTTGCTACGCCGACGAGTGACGGAGCGCGACCTGCCGACTCTCTTCTTAGCCCTGATTGTGACCGTGACCACGTTGGAGATGGTTTTACTTGTCTCGCCCGAACGTCGCGATGAGAAATATCTTTTTATGTTGCAGCCAGCTTTCTTCCTTTTGGCCGCTGATGGAGTTACCCGGCTCGGAAACCAGTTCTTAAATCTTAAATCTCAAACACCTGCACTGCGCGCAGGCGCACGTGTCTCAAATTCCAAATCTGCAATCTCATCCTGGTGGTTTTTCGTCTTCAGTCTGGTAGCCTGCTTAGCGCTCGTCGCCTATGTATGGCCAGCCACGTGGGCCCTTTTGGGACGTACTGGCCCGGATTACGATACTGCCTTTGGCTACGTACGAGATCATTGGGGGGAGGGTGATGTAATTCTGACTGGTACGCCGGCCGCTGCCGCGCTTTACCTGGACCGCAATGATTATTACGCAGTGCGCGGCACCGGAGGGTATGCCTATCGCATCTTGGAACGGGATGGGCAGAAGGTTGATCGCTGGATGGGCTCTCCTTGGTTGGAGACCGATACACAGGTTCACTCTGTGCTCGGCGCTTCTCCGCCGGTGTGGTTGGTTCTTGAGCGTTGGGGCTTGATCACGGAGTACTACTCGCCCCTCACGATGCAGCGCATTCTGGCTATGACCGACTTTGTGCGAGAGGACGATGGGATTATCGTGTTGCGTTCACGATCGGTGGCGCCGCTTATCCCCGAAGTTCCCACCGTCCGCCTGTCTGCGAATTTTGACAAGCAATTGAGACTTGACGGTTACGACCTGGCCTGGCGGACGGCCGACGATCTGGCCGGGGGTGATCACGCGCTGGATCTGGTGCTCTACTGGCAAGCACTCCAACCGGTGCCACACGATTATACGGTCTTTGTCCATCTGCGCGACGCCGCCGGGCGTAACGTGGCGCAAGGTGATCATCAACCATTAGCTCCGGTTTATCCACCTACTCTGTGGCCTGTGGGTCAGACGATTCGCGAGCGCAGTCTTTTGGCCTTGCCTGAAGATGTCCCCGCTGGTTCCTACGATTTATGGATTGGATTGTACCGCCTGGACACGCTGGAACGTCTTCCCCTCGTCGGTGACACCAGCAGTGAAAACGCGCTGTGGTTGGGACAGGTGACCGTTCCATGAAACGCTTACGTGCCTACGGTAAGTGGGCCTTGGTGTTACTGGCGGCGCTACTGCCCCGCTTGTTTCAGCTCGATCGCTTCATCACCGCCGACGAAATCCTCTTTCTCGATCACGCGCGCGATTCTCTTCAGGGATTGGCCAGCAGCGACCTCTCGCTTACGTTAGGTATCGGCTACCCGGGGATGACGCTAGCTTGGGCAAATGCCCTGGGGCTGTTGGTCCTTTTTGGGCTATGGAGACTGGGCTTGGCGGGGTCGCCGTCGGCTGGCTTGTCGTTGGGCGAGTTCCTGGCCGGGGCCGATGTGCAACCTCTGCCTTACTATGGCGCAGGCCGGGTTGTCACGGCTGTCCTGATCACCGCTCTGCTGCTCCTGTATTACCTGCTGGCCCGCCGCCTTTTCGTCTCGAAGAGGTCGTTGTGGGGTGGGCTGGCGACCTTGCTCAGTGTCCTCCTGCTGGCACTTGATCCCTTTGTCTTGGGTTACTCGCGTCTGATGCATATTGCTGCGCCGCTGGCGCTGCTGATGTTGCTAACCGTGATGGCCTGGATGCTGTGGCTCAGAGAGGGGAAAAAGCGTTGGGTCTTGCTCGCGGGAATATTTGGCGGACTGGCGCTTCTGACCAAATCCACCTCGTTGTTGCTGTTTCCGATAACCCTTGGATTGGCGCTCTTGCATTGGCTGATCGAAGGGCGTGCCCGGGGACGATCAGGTAGTACCCAGTGGGCGTGGTTGGGCCGAGTCTTCGTTGGATGGCTTGGTGTGCTGGGCATTGCCGCTCTGGTATTCTCCCTATTGTGGCCCGCCATGTGGCAGGATCCCGGAACAGCCTTAGGATTAACCTTCGGCAAGCTGTGGGTTGATAAAGAAGCTGGCCAGGGAAACTTAGGCATGTTCTGGATGGGAAGCTTCGTAGATGACCCTGGCCCGGCATTCTACCCGGTGGCCCTACTTCTCAAGCTTTCGCCCTTAATGCTGGTTGGTTTGGCTTTCAGTCTTATCTCGTTACGCCCGACACGTGAGCGGGGGGCTGAGTGGGGCTTGTGGGCGTATGCCCTCCTCTATTTATTGGCAATGACCATCGCTGCCAAAAAGAGCGTGCGCTATATGTTGCCTGCTTTCGCCGCCTTCGCCCCGTTAGCCGCGTTTGGCCTAATCCGCCTTGGGCGCTGGGCAGCTAACACGGCCTCTGGGTGGCGCAGGGACGAGACATATGACGGTGCATCTGTGGCAGCTTTGGGCCGAAGGCCTTTGCTACTGGTTCTTGTCTTGTTATCATTGGTGGCACTGACTTATACGCCATACTATCTCAGCTACTACAACCCTCTGCTGATCGGCTGGCGATGGGCCCCAAAGGCCGTCCTGGTGGGTTGGGGCGAAGGATTGGGCGATGCGGCACGTTTTCTCAATCAACGGCCAGACGTGGAGCAGGCCAGGGTTGCTGCTTGGTATGATTGGACGTTTGACCCCTTTTTCGCTGGGCAGACACTCCCCTTGTCCACCGAGAACGTTATGGCTGCTGATCATTCAGTCTTCTACATCAATCAGGTGCAACGCAACATCCCGGACCCCAATTTAATCACCTATTTCCAGCGGCGGCGGCCCGAACACGTTGTGCGCTTGAATGGAATAGATTACGCCTGGGTCTATCCCGCCATCAGCAGCGACGGGCCGCCCCCGGCCAGCGCTATCCCGGTGGGCGTACCAATGGGCGATGCGGTAGTGCTAGAGGCGTATGAGACCCGGCCGGACAGCACAGGCCAGGGAACCATCGTTACTCTGTATTGGCGGGCTATGCGGTCTGATCTGCCTGATTATTTTGTATACGTGCGCGCCGTTGACGGCACGGGCCATATACAAGCCAGGGCCGATTCGCCGCCGGTGATGGGCTTTTGGCCTACCTCGCGTTGGGAAGCGCGGGAATTGGTGACTGATGAGCAGGCGCTAACCCGACCGCCTGAAGCGCAACCAGGTACCTATCGCCTGGAAGTGGGCATGTACGATCCCCAGACTTGGGCGGTGCTGGAGCCCGCCAGCGATGAGCGAGGCGAAGGTGGAGGACTGTTGCTGGGAGGGGTGACGCTGCCGTGAATGGCACCATCAGATCTCAAATCTCAAACCTCAAACCTCGAATCCCTTCGATCATCGTTTGGTTGCTGATGTTGGCCTTTGTTTTGACTTTTGCTACGCTCTCGCTGAGGCGGCACGCGGCGCTGGGTAGCAACGGCCTGGACCTGGGTAACGTTAACCAGGCCTTGTGGAACACGGCTCACGGTGATTTTCTGGCGTTCACCAACATGGCCCCTGTCCGTAACCGGCTGGCGCTGCACGTTGAGCCGATCCTGCTGCTGTTTGTACCCTTCTATTGGGCCGGGCTCGGCGGCCCCAGGCTGCTGCTGGTCGTGCAGGCCATCATCGTCGGCCTGGGCGCCCTCCCGCTCTACTTGCTCGCCCGTGATGTATTGTCAGGAAGTAGGGACGCAGATTCCTTACTTCCTACTTCCTACTCCCCACTTCTTCTGATTCTTCCCTTGGCTTACCTTCTGCTTCCTGCCCTGGAAGCAGCCGTGATGTACGATTTTCACGCCGTAACCCTGGCGCCAACCTTTTTGCTGTTTGCCTTCTATTTTGGGTTGAAGAAGCGCCCTTTGCTGTTCGGCTTATTCGTTGTTCTGGCGCTGGCATCCAAGGAGGATATGGGACTGACAGCGGCTGCGCTGGGTCTGTTTATGATCATTGTATGGCGGCGCTGGCGTTGGGGCGTGGCGACGGCCTTGGTGGGGGTAGCATGGTTTGCAATCGCGGTATTCCTGATCCAGCCTCGCTTCAGCCCAACGGGAGGCAATATCCAGGCGGATCGCTATGCCTGGCTGGGAGATACGCCGCTGATCATGATCGGCACTTCGCTGCGTCACCCAGCTATGGTGTGGGATCACGTGTGGCGGGGGGCGAACCTGCCTGGCTACCTGGCCGGGCTGCTACTGCCCACGGCCTTTTTGGCGGTCTTCGGTCCCTTAGCCTGGCTGCCGGCGTTACCCTCTCTGGTCATCAATCTCTTGAGCGACAACCCCTTCACGTGGCGGTTAGAGGATTTTCATTATGCCGCACCCATCGCTCCTTTTGTCCTGATTGCGACGGTGTATGGTGTTCGACGGCTGAGCAAGTGGGCCGGACACCGGTCGGAGATGGCCTCTCGGTATACTCTGATCATTGCCCTCGCCCTGCTGTTGGTCGCATCGCTGGCTTACCATTATGCGCGGGGTTTCTCTCCTTTCGCGGCGCCCTCCCAGTCCTGGCCTAGTACCGATCACCATCGCCGGGCTGAGGAGGTCTTCGCCCGGGTGCCGCCGGATGCGGCCCTGTTTGCCCAGAGCAATCTCAACCCACACGTGAGTAGCCGGCGCGTGTTGTATCAAGACCCTACTGTGCTCACCGATCCTGGTTCGCTTGATGGACTGCCTCCTCCCGATTACCTGCTGTTTGACGTGTCGTCGTTGGTCAACCAAGATGGCTTTCACCACTTCATCGCTTCAGAGCTGCTGGAGGGTGGTGAATTCGGTCCTGTTGTGGCCGAGGATGGCTTCCTGCTGCTCAAGCGAGGCGCAGCGCCCCAGCCCTTGCCTGATGAGTTCTTCGACTTCGCGCGCGCTTCTTCTGACGTTATGACCTACCCCCTGGTCGCCGATTTCGGCGACGCCTTGCGGCTGCAAGGCTTGGATCTGGTCTTTAACCGCGAAGAAGAGGTCCAGGTTGCCCTCTACCTGGAGGCGACTCGCCCGCTCGACGAGGATTATTTCCTGGCTCTCTATCTAGTCGACCCGTCGGGGACTCTATTGGGCGCCACAATTGAAGATCAGCCAGCGACCGTCTGGTATCCCACCCATCGCTGGCGGCCGGGCGAGTTGGTGTAGGTTACCTTCAATACGCTGCCCTGGTACACCCGCGACACCCCCGCCTACCGGCTGGCTTTAGGCGTGATGCAAGGGCGCGATCCTTGGGAACCGGGGGCGCGGCTGTCCCCGACTTTACCCGCCGAGGAAAGCATCCCCTATGCTGTTCGCCTGCCTGACGGTGGGACGCTGCTTGAGCTGGCTCGCTTCCAGAAGGTCTACGGGATGCCAACTGGCGGCCCGGTTGAACGCGAATTCGCCTCCCCCCGACCCCAAAACGCTATGAATGTTTCGCTGGGAGGGGAGGTTCGGCTACTGGGCTACGATATAGCTCCAGTTGTGTGCGAAGCCGCTTCCGGTGGCGATGGTGAGGGGTGCAGGCTGGAACAGACCCTCTATTGGCAGGCCGAGCAGAAAATGGAGACAGATTACACGGTCTTCGTGCACGTGATTGGCCCAGATGGCCAAATATTGGCCCAGCGCGACGCTCCCCCGGATAACGGCGCTTACCCCACCTCGCGCTGGGCGGCGGGAGAGGTGGTCCCCGACCTGGTGCGTGTCCCCTTGCCACTTAACCTCCCCGATGACGTCCCGCTGGAGGTCGTAGTGGGTATGTATCGTCCCGATACCGGTCAGCGCTTGCCGGTCCTGGACGAACAGAACCAGTCGGTTGACGACAGAGTTGTATTGGGGCAAGTGCCCCAGAAGAATAGACAACACCAGTAGTCCCTCCCTGGGAACCTTTTCCCGGTTTCCATCGTCTTCTGTTACAGAGAGACATCCAATCTCCAATCTCTAGTCTCCAATGAAGAGGAGGGACCGACTATGAAAACCCGTCTACTGCTGGTAGCCAGCGCTGTTTTGGCCACATTTCTGACTGGTGTGCTCCCCGCCGCCGCCGACGGCGTCATCATCCCCGACCGGCCTGATATCGCCTACCTGACCATCAAATATCACCGAGTGACCGTCGATATCGAAGACCAGGTAGCCACGACCCACATCGACCAGGTCTTCATCAATGAATCGGACTGGATGGTTGAGGGGACGTATCTCTTCCCCCTACCTGAGGCGGCGGCTATCTCCGAGTTTGTCATGTGGGTGGACGGCGAACGGGTGGAGGGTGAGGTGCTCACCCGAGAGAAGGCGCGCCAGATCTACGACGACATCGTGCGCCGTCGTCGCGACCCGGCCCTGCTGGAGTACGTAGGGCGCGATCTGTTCCAGGCCAGCATATTCCCCATCCCCTCGGGTGACGAACGCCGGGTGGAGATCGAATACACTGAAGTGCTGCCCGCCGAAGGGGGGCTGATCCGCTACGTCTACCCGCTCAGCACCGAGCAGTTTTCGGCCCGTCCTTTGGAAGACGTCTCAGTCAGCGTTGATATCACCTCCAAGGAGCCTATCAAGGCCATCTACTCGCCCAGCCATCCGGTTGTCATCGATCGCGATGGGGCGTACCGCGCCCGCGTTGGCTGGGAGGACCGGAACGTGGCCCCGGACAAGGATTTTGCCCTGTACTACACGGTGTCGGAAGATGATCTGGGTGTCAATTTGCTCAGCTACAAGGAGCGGGGTGATGCCCAAATCTTGGGCGGCTTCTTCATGCTGCTGGTGGCGCCTAACGTGGAAGTGGACGACGCCCAGGTGGTTGCCAAAGACGTGATATTTGTACTCGATACCTCTGGCAGTATGGAAGGGGCGAAGATAGAACAGGCCAAGGATGCCCTTCTTTTCGTGTTGGATAACCTGAATGCGGAAGACCGCTTTAGTGTCGTCGAGTTCAGCACTGGCGTGCGGGGGTACGCTGACCGCCTGCAGCCCGCCCGTCAGGCGCGCGACGCTGCCGATTGGGTACGTGGCATCAAGGCTGGCGGCGGCACAGACATCAACCGGGCTATGCTTGAGGCATTAGGTTTGGCCGATCGCGACCGACCGACGGTGGTCATCTTCCTCACCGACGGACTGCCCACCGAGGGGGTGGTCGAAACCGACCTGATCCTTAACAATGTGAAACAGGCCGCTCGGTCTAATATCCGTGTCTTTACCTTTGGCGTGGGGGACGACGTGAACACGGTGCTGCTGGATACTATGGCCAGGGAGCTGAGAGGAGCCAGTGCTTACGTCCGTCCCGGCGAGCGCATCGACGAGCAGGTGGGTGCCTTTTATGCGAAGGTCAGCACGCCTG
The DNA here is from genome assembly GCA_030598425.1 of Anaerolineae bacterium. Classification (GTDB taxonomy): domain Bacteria; phylum Chloroflexota; class Anaerolineae; order 4572-78; family NAK82; genus JAUVPY01. The sequence goes on along the minus strand of JAUVPY010000084.1, from coordinate 175 downwards.
TCCTGGCCGACATCGAGCTCACCTTCAAGGGCGTGCGCGTGGAGGATACTTATCCTTATCCGCTGCCCGATCTGTTTGCCGGGACGCAACTGGTGTTGGTAGGGCGTTATCGCGACGGCGGGCCGGCGACGGTCACGCTGGAGGGGACAGTCAATGGACGGACGCAGCGCTTCGT
>JAUVPY010000094.1 GCA_030598425.1 Anaerolineae bacterium | reverse complement strand
TAGCATGCCTATTCCAGGCGGACAAACAGCCGTCGGGGTAATTGGTCATTTGAAGGCCTATGGTTCTCAGATTGCGCAAGATACCGATAGCCGCTAAAATAGCGAGTAGTCTGACAACCAACCTGGCGGCATAGGATGACGATACCTTAGGGACTGGAGCTAGGAGGCAAGAGATGTTGGAGACTGCCCTGTCACAAATTGACCCGGTTGTGCGTAACATCCTCAATTCGTACGACCAGCTAGGCGGCATCAACCATATTGGCGGCCCGAACCTACCATCCCGGCAGCGCACCATCGATATCTTGCAGATGCTCCGCTCGATCCTATTTCCCGGTTGCTACATCCCAACCTTTGGGCAAGCTGCGCACCCCTCCGGGACAAGCATGGTACGGCTAGCTGTCCCTTTCAAATGTCAGACACGGCGGATCACCTGGACACTTACGAGCAAAGCTTAGAGAGAAGGTCTCCGTCCCCTACCAGCCTGCCGCCCCGCCGCAAGTTGGACAAGCTGGCCTGGGCGTTGTGCGCCCTGGCTTTGGGTTGGATAGCTCAAGGGTTATTTGACCTGGAGCAGTTATGGCCCGGGCTGATAGTCTTCGCTATTGCGATCCCCCTTTTCGCCAGCCAATTGGCAGCGCCGCGACAAGAGGAACGCGAGAGGCCGGTCATCAACCCCGCATTTCTTCACCCGCGAATCGCATCTGGGCCTCGTGGCTGGCTAGGGACAGGAGCCATCATAGCAGCCCTAACCCTGTCGAGTGTGTCCTGGCTTCTCTTTGGAACTGAGACCCACGGCGCGGCTGCCTGGATTACCTATATCGGGGGCCTGTTACTCTTCGTGCTCGGTGTGTGGTCGCTGGAAGCCCCTCGCTCGCAACCAGAAAAGGGGCAATCCCGAAATTGGAACGCCTCTGTTTCCCGCTTTCTTCGTCAACCCGACCTATGGCTGTTGGCCATCCTGCTGCTGGCGCTTTTTATGCGGCTGTATCACTATTACTCGCTCCCTTTCGGCACCTGGTATGACGAGGCGACGGTAGGCCTTGAGGCCCGTCGTCTTCTTCAAGACCCAGCCTTTCGACCCGTGTTCTCGGTGGCAATGAACCAGGTGGCCCACCACCTCTATCTTTTCGCCCTGTCGATGCAACTATTGAGCGACAATATCGCTGCATTGCGCGCTGTCAGCGTCTTGTTCGGGTTAGGCGCTGTCGTGGCCGCTTACTTGTTCGGACGCGAGTACGGGGGTCGCAGGTGGGGGCTGCTGCTGGCGTTTCTGGTAGCCAGTATGCGTTGGCACGTGAATTTCAGCCGGATCGCTATGAATGGGGCTGACGTTCCCTTCTTTGAGTTCCTGACCCTCTATTTTGCGCTGCGCGCAGTTCGAGGAAAACCAGGACCGTTGCGTTCCGTCGCCTGGCTGGGCCTAACGGTGGGGCTGGGTTTGTGTTTCTACACCCCCTACCGGTTGTTTGTAATAGCCGGCGTCTTGTTTCTGCTGATTATGCTGGCTCGTCGCTATCTATTCCCAAGGGGCGCCAACCTAACCGGCGGGGATGCCGCCCTACCCCAAAGGGATGCTGGCCTATCCCACAGGGATGCCGCCCTACCCCACAGGGATGCTGGCTCAGTCGCACAGCAGGGGTCAGGGGAAAAAACGGGCCAAGGGATTCGACACGGTTTGGCAGTTAGCCTGGGACTACTCCTGATTGCGGTCTGGCTGGCAGTGATGCCTGCTACCCAATATGCCTGGCAGAACGGCCAGGCATTCTGGGGACGAGCCCGTCACGTCTCTGTTTTCCAGAACCGGGAGGACCCAAACCTGGCCCGGGCACTGGCCAACAACGTGCAGAAGCACTTGCTCATGTTCAACTACCGGGGCGACAGCAACGGTCGCCACAACCTGCCGGGCGCACCCACGCTGGATCGATTGTCGGCGGTGTTATTTGCCCTGGGATTGGGACTGGCCGTGGTTCGTCGTGATCGCCTCAGCATCTTCTTCTTGTGCCTGCTGGTAACGGGCTTGATGGGAGGTATTCTCACGCTAGACTTTGAAGCGCCCCAGTCATTGCGCTCGATTGGAGCCCTGCCAGCCGTCATCTACTTCATCGCCCTCAGCCTGGACGCGCTCTGGCTAGAGTTACGGTGGGCGGCTCGCATCACCCACCCCCGTTACAGTCTGGCGCTGGTGATCGCAGGGCTTGGAGCCATCGCCTTTGGCAATGCTTACACCTACTTTGGACCGCAGGCTAACGACCCGGGTGTATGGATGGAATTCTCCACGGCCGAGACCCTGGTTGGCAAAACGATGGCGGAGATGGGCCACGAGCCGGTGTATTATGTCTCCCAGTTCTTTCGCGATCACGCATCTATCCGATTTCACGCGCCATCAGAGCCTACTCTCAGCGTGCGCAAGGTACTGCCGCAGCTCGACCCTTTGCCCGTCCGTGAACCGCCGGACCGTCCAGTCGTCTACTTCATCCACCCCGATGAGGAGGAGATCTTCTCCCTGGCTCAGCAATTGTATCCAACCGCTCAGTTCGAGATTCTGCCAAATGAGTCCGAGTACTCACCTGCGGTCTTCGTCGTGTATCTAGAACCTGGCGACCTGGCCAGTGTGCAGGGTCTGGAAACACGCTACTGGCCTGGTGACAATTTGAACGGGGTTCCCAATAATACTGTTCGCTCGTCAACCATAGACGCAGCCTGGCCCACCGACACACCACTGGATTTGCCCTTCGTGGCCGAATGGCGTGGCGTCCTCTACGCTCCAGAATACGGCCAATATACACTGGGAATTGAAGCACCCGATCAGGTGGAACTGACGTTGGACGGAGAAACCGAAGAAGGGGCAGGTGATCTGAGCCTGACAACACCGCTGGCGATAGGGAACCATGACCTGAGGCTGCGTGCCTCTGGAGGCTTTGGTCAGGTACGACTGTGGTGGCAGCCGCCCGGAGGGGAAGCGGAGACCGTGCCGACCTGGGCTCTGTACAGCCTCCCCATCAGCGGGTACGGCCTCCTGGGCAAGTACTACGCTAATCCCGACTGGCAAGGTGCTCCGACGATGGAGCGAATCGACCCCGCCCTCAACGTCTACTTTCACTTGACGCCCTTACCCCGCCCCTACAGCGTCGAATGGACAGGGTTCCTCAACGCACCGGAGAGCGGTATCTATCAGTTGGGTCTGCACTCAGTAGATCAGGCCCGGCTCTACCTGGACGACAAACCAGTGGTCGAAGCCACAGTGCCTGATGAGTACATCGAAGCACCAATAGATCTGGAAGCTGGGCCGCACGATCTGCGTATCACCTATCAGGACCTGACCGGCCGTTCGCGCATCCATCTGTATTGGACGCGACCCAACGGAGAACGTGAGATTATCCCTGCCCTGTACCTCTGGCCCGGATATGCAATTCCCCAGTCTCCTCAGCCGCCTATGCTTCCGTCGCCAGCCGAGGATCTGCCACCTATGCAGCTAAAGTGGCAGGCAACTTGGGGGGAGCCAGGGGGCGCGCCAGGCCAATTCACAGAACCTCGGGATGTGGCCGTCATTGACGAAACTGTTTTCGTCGCCGATACCGGTAATCGGCGCCTCCAGGCCTTCGATCAGGATGGAGCCTTCAACTATGAATGGACTGGGGCTGAGGAGCCATTTCAGGAGCCGCTGGCCCTGGGCATTGAGAGTAAGAAACGGCTGCTGGTGCTCGATTCGCCGGAGGGCTGGATCTACCGTTTCGATGGTGACGGGAGCCCGCTAGCTCGTATCGGCGGGCCTGCCATTCAGGCCTACCACCCGCGAGGTATTGCTGTCCTGGACGATGATACGGTGGTTGTAGCCGACACCGGCGGCGGCCGACTTCTCTTCCTGGCACCGACGGGAGATGTCCAACGACAGGTGGGAGGGGTCGGCCAGGGCCTCTCCCAATTCAGCGAACCGACCGACGTAGCGCTGGATGAGCGGGGCATTCACTACGTGGTCGAAGCGTACAATGAGCGCGTGCAACTGGTTGACAGCGGAGGGCGAGGCTTGATCCACTGGCCCATCCCACACAGCATTGCCTATGATGGCCCACACTTGGTCCAGGCTCGTGACGGCAGCCTTCTGATCACGGCACCGGAGCAAGGAGCAATCCAGCGTTACAGCCCGGACGGGCGGCTGTTGGATCAATGGACACAGGCCGGCCCCACGCCCCTGTGCCGGCCAGTCGGCATCTACCTTGACGACGCCACTAACACCCTCTACGTCACCGATACCGCCTGTCACCACGTTCACGTGTTTCAGATTGAATAACCGTTGCGCCGGACTTCCTCTTGCCAGCGAGCCAGCACCCGGCGATGAGTCGCGAAGGCAATGTCCTCCGGCAGCTCGTCGGGCCCAAATAAGCCGACCTCGCTGGCGTCGTCGCCCGCACTAATCTCGCCTCCCACGATCTGCCCCCGGTAGAGTATGACGACGCCTGGCCCCCGCGTATCGTTCTTGTGCTGTCTCACATCCAACAGCTCATTGAGGCGCACCACTAATCCAGTCTCTTCCAGAAACTCGCGGACGGCAGCTTGTTCCGGGCCCTCGTCGTACTCCACAAAACCAGAGGGCAGGCACCACGAGCCTAACGCAGGCACCACCGCACGACGCACCAGCACCACTTTACCGTCCCGTTCCGCCAGCACGCCTGCCCCTACCTTTGGATCCCGAAAATAAATGAACCCGCACTCTGGGCATACCCTTCGGGACCGACCGAATACAATCTCCTCTTGCAACTCGGCCCGGCAGTGCGGGCAATAAGTATACGGCGTCCTTCCATCTGTCATGATCCCACGTTCCTACTTACATACTGCGTATCGCGTACTGCGTATTTCGCATCCTCAAAATCTCCGCCAAGCAGACGCGCTACTCCTATCTGTGGCTCTATCTCTATCTCCAATTCTAGTCTCCATCCTCCACGGACTCGCGCGCTGCCCGGATATTCCCCAGCGGCGAGGTGATGGGCGTCACACAACCGGTGCCGACGATGAGTCGCCGCCCGCCGGTCTCTTCGATGGCTGCCTGGGCTTCGGCGCGCACCCAGTCGGGCGTGCCACTCAGCATCGTCTCCCATTGGCGCAACCCACCCACCAATGCCCCCGGGAAGCGGTCTAGCGCTTCGCCCAACGATGGCGGGGTCTCCTGGTCGTGCCAGTTGATGGCCTGCACCGGATAATCGGCAACCAGGTCGAACATCACATCCTTCCCGTGCAGGTGTAATAAATTAAACCACAGACCCTCGGTCGCCTCGAGGATGCGCAAATCGAAGGGGCGGCCAAACTCTTGATACTCGGCCTCAGTCAGCAGGCCATAGGTGGCGTGCTGGAGGGCCAGGAAGACGCCCGCAATACCCGTCTCGCGGATGGCGTCGATGAAGCGGACCGTAGTCTCGGTGATAGTTTCCAACCCAGCCTTGAAGGCATCCGGATGCTGGCGCAGGTCGTTCAGTAGTCGCTCGCCGGCCAGGTTCCTGGCCTGGGCCAGTGGGTTGAAGATGGTCTGGATAAACGGAACCTCCTCGCCCACTTCGTCGCCGATGATGGCCAACGCCCGGCGGATCTCGCCCAGCAGCCCGCTATACGGGTCCTGCACCTGGAGCTGAGTCCAGTCTTCCGGCCCCTGGATCACCCGCGAGCCCCACTCGCGTGTCCCCTCTTGATTGCCAACCCAGCGCGTCTCCGCGCCCCAGCCAGCCAGGCAGTAGTTGCTGGAAGGGGTGACCTTGATGAAATCGAAGTCGAAGAGGCGCTGGAAGTCAAGGGTGGAGCGGGCCATATCCTCGGCGCGCTGGTCATCACCCGGCCAGTGCCGCCACAAGGCCACCGCAACCCGGTCCACCGGCTCGCCGGCGACCGTCGCCTCCAGACGCTCGCGCTTTCTCATGCTGCTCATCGTCAAATGCCTCCTATGGTTGAGCTATAACGAGCGGTATTATACCACCATCTACTTGGGATAACCAGCTACTGATACGGTTGCTTTCCAATCTAATGACTTTGCCACGGACCTGGGTGCGCTGAGTTCCGCCTCAGATACCACGGCATCTGACGGTACGGCGACCACGTCGATCACCTCTAGCAGCCCTGGCCAAGCCACCATCACAGCCAAAGCTGGTGACTATAAGGCGGACACAACCTTTGTGACCTTTGGAGATCAGGACATCTACCTCCCCCTTATTCAGAAGAACTTCACCCCTGCACCATAAGCAGGATTTCTCCTCATTGCCTAGTAGGGTGGATGGCTCATCCACCCTACTAGGCAGAATGGCCTACCCTCTCGTCCAGGTTTTTAGCTGAGTGCCCGATGCACGGCACCCCAGGTTACGGTATAGTGGGTCTCATCCCAACGCCATTTTCGGAGTGCATTTGTCCGAATTTGACCGGAGCCGAAAAGGGTGTAGAATCAGTCTTTGCGTGGCGAGCAAATGTTCCTGCTCGTGGTGCATAACAACCCACGCCTGCTCTACCGCAGGTGTTCGCCTTGATTAGCACCTGGAATGAATACTGGAGAGGGAGGCACTTACCTGTGCGTGTTATGTTAATTAACCCCAAGTTCCGCCTGCCCATTGACACCCGTACCACACCCCACCTGGGCTTGGCGTACCTGGCCGCCGTGTCCGAAAGGCGCGGCGATGAGGTGTTCCTGTTTGACGCTGACGTGGAAGCTGAATCCGTGACCGATGCCGTACATCGGTTTCAGCCTGACGCCGTGGGCATTACGGCCAACACCCCGCAGGTAAAGCAGGCCTGGCGCACCGCCCAGGCCATCAAGAGCGTCAAGGACATACCCATCGTCATCGGCGGTCCACATCCATCGGTCCTGCCTCTTGAGAGCGCTGAACGGTCCGAGATCGACATCGTTGCCCGCGGAGAAGGCGAGGAGATCTGGCTAAAGGTGTGCGACGTCGTAGAAAAAGGCCTGGCCGCCGACCCCAGTTTCACGGCCCGCGACCTGCTTGATCCGCAAGCTAGACATATCGATCATATCCTGGGGATCACCTTCAAAACCAACGACGATGAGCTGCACAATCACCCTGACCATCCCCCCATCGCGGACCTGGATGAGTTGCCCTGGCCAGCCTATCATGCCTTCAAGATGGAATCTTATACCAATCTTCAGCCGGCCACTGACGCCATCGACGGCGCGAAGAGCTTTAGCATTCTCACCTCGCGGGGATGTCCCTATCGCTGCACCTTCTGTTCCCAGAGCATCATGCCCCAGAAGTGGCGGGCCCGCACCGCCGAGAGTATCCTGGCCGAGTGGCAGCACTTGGTCGAAGATCTCGGCGCCCAGGAGATTGGCGTCCTCGACGACAGCGCCAACATCAAAGTGGACCGGCTCTTTGAGTTGTCCGACCTGCTCATCGAGCACAAGCTCAACCACATACCCTGGATCTTCGTCAATGGCATTCGAGCCAATCTGGCCTCCCAAGAGTTTCTGGCCAAGCTGAAGGCGGCCGGACTCAAACGAACCGCCTTTGGCGTCGAATCTGGCGATCCCGACATCCTGCTGTCCATCGACAAGAAGATAGACCACGACACCATCCGCCGTGCTTTCAAGAACGCCAAGGGCGTCGGCCTGGAGACCATCGGCTTCTTCATCATCGGCCTGCCTGGTGAAACCGAAGAGACCATGGAACGGACCATCAAATTCGCCATCGAACTGGACCCGATGATCGCCAACTTCTCGATGCTAACCCCCTATCCAGGCACCATCGTCTACGAAATCGCCAAGCGCCAGGGTCGTATGCTGGTAGAGGACTGGGAAGACTACGTCTTCTTTGAAGGCAAAGCGCGCTACGAGATGGGCGAGATGACGGCCGAAGTCATCGAACGCAAATGGCGTGAGGCTTATCGCCGTTTTTATCTGCGCCCAAGCCGGGTCGTCCGCATTGTCACTCGCAAGGACTTCTGGATCAACTGGCGCCGTACCTTCCGCATGGCCTTCCGTACACTATTCCCACGCGAAGAAAAGACCGAACTCAAGCAAGCCATTGAAGCCAATGTCTAGAACGTAAAACGTACTGCGTAAATCGTAAAGCGTGATCCGTGATGCGTAAGAGCGTGAAACACGAACCCGCGGATCACGCGTCACGGATTACGCATCACGTTTCACGCCTTCGGTTGGTTGCTCATTGTCTCTGTGCTATAATGATCACG